>JASHUI010000069.1:0-3654 GCA_030040095.1 Streptosporangiaceae bacterium
GGTCCACTGCATGGGGGTGCGGACGCCGTCGCGGTCGCCGAGCCAGATGTTGTCGCCCATCCCGATCTCGTCGCCGTAGTAGAGCACCGGCGAGCCGGGCAGCGACAGCAGCAGCGCGGTGAACAGCTCCAGCTGGTTGCGGTCGTTGTCCAGCAGCGGGGCGAGCCTGCGCCTGATGCCGATGTTGGCCTTCATCCGCGGGTCCCTGGCGTACTCGGCGTACATGTAGTCGCGCTCGTCGTCGGTCACCATCTCCAGCGTCAGCTCGTCGTGGTTGCGCAGGAGGATGCCCCACTGGCAGCCGTAGGGGATCGGCGGCGTCTGGGCCAGGATCTCCGAGATCGGGTAGCGCTGCTCCCGCCGCACCGCCATGAAGATGCGCGGCAGGAGCGACAGCTGAAGAGCCATGTGGCACTCGTCGCCGCCGGGCTCGGGGTCGCCGAAGTACTCGACCACGTCGGCGGGCCACTGGTTGGCCTCCGCGAGCAGCACCCGGTCGGGGTAGAGCCGGTCCACCTCGGCCCGGACCCGCTTCAGGTACTCGTGGGTTTCCTTGAGGTTCTCGCAGTTGGTGCCCTCGCGCTCGTACAGGTAGGGCACCGCGACCAGCCGGAACCCGTCGATTCCGAGGTCCAGCCAGAACCGCAGCATCTCGAGCATCGCGATCTGGACTCGGGGGTTCTCGTAGTTCAGGTCCGGCTGATGGGAGAAGAACCGGTGCCAGTAGTACTGGCCGCGGACCTGATCGAAGGTCCAGTTGGACTGCTCGCTGTCGACGAAGATGACCCGGGCGTCGGCATAGCCGTAGTCCGTATCCGACCAGACGTAGAAGTCTCCGAACGGACCTTCGGGGTCAGTCCGAGACGCCTGGAACCACGGGTGGGCGTCGCTGGTGTGGTTCATAACCAGGTCGGCTATGACCCGGATGCCCCGCTCGTGCGCCAGGTCCACCAGCTGCACGAAATCCCCGAGGGTACCGAGCTCCGGCAGGATCGCGGTGAAGTCCGAGATGTCGTAGCCGCCGTCCCGCAGCGGGGAGGCGCAGATGGGCAGCAGCCATATGCAGTCCACGCCGAGCCACTGCAGGTAGTCCAGTCGTGAGATCAGCCCTTTGAGGTCGCCCGAGCCGTCCGCGTCCGAGTCGGCGAAGCCGCGGACCAGGACCTGGTAGAACAGCGCCCGCTGGTACCACCGCCGGTCCCGGGGCGCGGCCTCGTGTGCCAGGGCGATGTCATGCTGAGCCAGGTCCAGAAGCGCCATCGCCGCCCGTGACTGCGGATGCTCGAGGCCGAGTTCCGCGGTCAGCCTGCGCGTCGCGACCTCGAGGACGTCAATGCTGGCCTCACGGCGAGAGAATGAATTCTCCGCGCGCGCCAATTCGTATCTGACCGCAGCCAGGTTTGCCAAGGTCATCAGGGCCTGCGGATGGTCGTTCCCGAGTTCGGCTATCCGCGACCGGGACGCCTCATCGAGCGCGGCCGCGGACTGGCGGAAATCAGGAACGTTCCCGTCGCGCAACGACAGGGTCGCCTGAAGCGTTGCCAGCAGCACGTCGACACCGGGATCCCGGGCCTGGGCGGCCGCTCGGCTCGCCTCCATGGCCCAGCGCTCCGCCTCGGTCGCCAGCCCGGCCCGCAGGCTCGCGGCGGCCAGGTTGACGAGAATCCTGGTGCGCAGCAACGTGCCCTGCTGCGAGGCGCCCAGGGCGTCCTCGAACAACTCCAACGATCGTGCGTAGCTCCCGTGGCTGGCGGCGAGCATTCCCTCGAGGTTGCGCAGCACGGGATCGATGGTCTCGCTCGCCCCCGCCGGACCCCTCCCGTGCAGGACGTGGTCCGCCTCTTCCCGCAGGCCGAGCGCATCCAGAAGCACGGCCAGGTAGCCACGGTCCGCGGCACGGGCATCGCGGACGTCCAAGTCGCCGGCGATTCCCGGCAACGCGGTGGCACCAGGCGCTAAACCGCCGGCCAGGGCGTCCTCCGCGGCTCGTATCAGCTCGCCGATATCCTCGTTCAAGAGTCACCATCCAGGAGGCTCTCGATGATCCGCAGCTTCAGAGGAGATACTTGTAGCTCATCGATCAGTCCAAGTCTCTGCCATTCGTGAAGCGCCCGGAGCTTGGCATCCGCGCTCCTGATGCGACGATCCGTGGAGCTGCCTGAATATTCTTCAAGCTCCTTCGATCCATCGATTCGCGACCGGGAAGGAGGCGGCGAAGGCGCGGTCATGGCCCGCGTTTCTCCGGCATTCACCCCTTCTACTGGCGGCAACAGGGGGAGCAGGTGACCAACGGAAAAGCAGTCAAATCTTCGCAAGATCTCGGCGACCGTGGCAGCGAAGAGCACCGCCGAGGAGCGCTGGGCAGTACGGTGGGCTGGATTCTGATCGGGGTATTGCTCTATCAAGAGGCCCAAAACCGCTGGGGAGTTAGCCGGGCCACCGCGCTCGATCGGGCTCCCGGAGTACCCGGAGTAGTCGCCGAGATCCTGGGAACACTCGAGTTGCATTGCTTCTATCGTGCCCTCACCCTCGCATCGGTACCTGAGCTCAGGGGCTGACACCCGTCCGGTCAGATAGGCGTGACCAGTGCTTGGCCTGTAGGGATTACGCCATTCCTCCCCGCTGACGGCCCGGTCGGCCATCGGGGCGTAAGCGGAATGCCCGCCAGGCGTGGCTATGTCGATGAGGGCGAGATCCGCCTCCACGGACCGCCGATACAGCCGACCGGGAATTATTTCGCCCCCGGGCAGGGAGATATCCAGGGACTCGTTGGCGGTCGTGACATTTCTCAGGCAATGGGATGCTGTTACCACGTAGCACGGGGTAAGCAGAAATCCAGCCCCGAGACGCTTCTCTCCCTGAGATATCTCGACCCAATATTCCCTGCCGCTATCCACTGTCGCTTCCGGGAGAGCGTCCGATCGAAATTGTTATCTCCAGGCAAGCTTCGGCAGATGCCTTCGAGATAATGACGCCTGCTTCCACGCTGAGCGTCAGCGCGAACTTGGCTTCCAGGTTGGTGACCGTCCAGCCGTCCCGGTCAGCAACGCTGGCCGAGTTCTGCAGAATCGAGGAGGCTTCGCGGACCGCCGCCTCTATCTCGGCGCTGCGATCCCGTAGCAGCGAGGTGCTGCGGCCTTTCGAACGAATCTGCCGAGATCCGGATGAATCAAGTTCAACCGTCTCGACCAGGACCGTGGGTTCCAATAGGCACCATCGTTTCGGGGACAGGCAACGGCCTCAACACTTGAGATGTTAGTGGCTGAACGGCCGAATACCAGCCATACCTGCTGTGGCGGACGGCGACACCCGGGCGGCGCGGCGGCCGGGTCACGCATACTTGTGGGGCATCTCGATCACGGAGGCTTCATGAGTCACGCGGACGGGTACCTGGGCGCGGCCGGCCAGGCGGTAGCGCTGCTGCGGGAGCCGGATGTCGCCGCGGCCTGGGATCAGCCCAGCGCGCTGGCGGAGATGACGGTCGGCGGCCTGGCCGGTCATCTCGCGTTCCAGATCCTCTGCGTCGGCCAGGTGCTGGACGCGCCGGCGGGCGGACGGGAGCCGGTTCCCTTGCTGGGGCACTACGCGCGGGCCCCGTGGGTCGGCGCGCCGCTGGACAGCGAGGTCAACGCGGGCGTCCGGGCCCGGGCCGAG
>JASHUI010000656.1:0-7776 GCA_030040095.1 Streptosporangiaceae bacterium
CGGGCTGCCGCCTCGCGGCCACGGCATCGACGCGCGCTGGCCGCTGCGGGCCGGCGCGCGGGGACAAGGAGCACCGCATGCCTGACCGGCAGGACACCCAACTCGCGATCGTGACCGGCGCCGCGGCCGGCATCGGACGGGCCGCGGCCCTCCGGCTCGCGGCCGACGGCTACCAGGTGGCGTGCCTGGACATCGACGAGGACGGGGCGGGTCAGGTCGCCGAGGAGATCCGGCAGGGCGGCGGCACCGCCGTCGCGGCCGACGTCGACGTGAGTTCGCCGGACAGCGTCGGACCCGTTTTCGACCGGCTGCACGCCGAGCACGGGCCGCCGGCCGCGCTGGTCAGCTCGGCCGGCATCCTGCATAACAGCCCGGCGCTCGAGCTTGCCGCCGACGACTGGAAGAGGATCATCGACGTCAACCTGACCGGCACGTTCCTGTGCGACCAGGCGGCGGCCAGGCTGATGGCGGCCGGCGGGCGCGGCGGCCGGATCGTCAACATCGCGTCGGTGCACTCGATCGCGCCCGGCCGCGGGCTCAGCCATTACGACGCGAGCAAGGGCGGCATCTGGATGCTCACTCGCAACCTGGCCCTCGAACTCGCCCCGCACCAGATCACCGTCAACGCGATCGGCCCCGGGCTGGTGGTCAACACCCGGCTGGGCGGCGGGCCGTCGACCGAGTACCTGGACTCGGTGGTGCCAACGATCCCGCTGGGCCGGGCCGGCCAGCCGGACGACATCGCGGGCGCGGTGGCCTTCCTCTGCTCGGCCGACGCCTCGTACGTCACCGGCGCGATGCTGTTCGTCGACGGCGGCATGCTGCTGACAACGCACACCTGAGATGAGCTGGCAGCTGAGCATTCTCGAGGTCGGGGTGATCCCCGATGTCCCGCTCACGGCGTACCTGCCCGACGCCCCCGCCGACGCGCTGATCTCGCCGCCGTGCTTCTGCTATCTGGCTACCGACGGCAGCAGGGTCGTGCTGGTCGACAGCGGGCCGGATCACGTTCGCGCCGACGCGGCCGGATTGCGCATCGACGGCGACAGCCCGGCGCTGCTCACGGCCGGGCTGCGGGCGGCCGGAATCACCGCCGCGGACGTCGATCTCATCGTGCACACCCACCTGCACTACGACCACATGCAGAACGACCTGTTGTTCCCGGACGCTCCGGTGGCCGTGCAGCGGACCGAGCTGGCCTGGGCCACCTCACCGGACAGCGGGCCGTTCTACGTCGACGTGGGCGAGCTGACCGGCGCGCTCGGCGACCGGCTCTGGCTGCTCGACGGCGAGACCGAGATCCTGCCCGGGCTCACCGCGCTGCCGAACGGGGGCCACACCCCCGGTCACCAGTCGGTGCTGGTGCGGACCGGGTCCGGCGACGCGTGCGTGTGCGGCGACATCGTGTCGCTCGAGGAGAACCTGACCGTCATCGGCGCGGTCTGCCCGGACAAGGAGGGCACCGGGAGGTTCCTGGCCCGGGCGCGCGAGGCCGGCTGGCAGATGCTGCCCAGCCACGACGCCCGGCTGCGCCAGCATCGCTGGTACCTGCCCGCGGGCACGGCGTGACCACGAAGCGGCCACCGCGGAACGGAGAGCAAGCGTGACCGACCCGCAGCCGGACGACCCGGCGATCGCCGCCGACCTGCTGATCACCGGGGCCGACCTGGTGACCATGGACGCCGCCCGCCCGCTGGTGCGCGACGGCGCGATCGCGGTCCGGGCCGGGCAGATCAGCTGGATCGGGCCGGCCGGCCAGGCCAGGCAGCGGGTCAAGGCGGAGCGGACGCTCGACGCGTCCGGCCGGATCGCCCTGCCCGGCCTCGTCGACGCCCACTTCCACACCGGCCAGCAGCTGCTCCGCGGGAAGATCATCGAGCTGGCCAGGCGCCGGCAGCTGCGCCTGCCGATCTGGCGCAACTACCTGATCCCGTTCGAGTCCGTGCTGACCGAGGAGGACGTCTACCTGTCCGGTCAGCTCGCCTACGCGAACGCGCTGCGGGTGGGCACCACCTGCTTCGCCGAGGCCGGCGGGCCGCACCCGGACCAGATGGCGCGGGCGGCGCTGGACACCGGGATCCGCGGCCTGGTGGCGCTGTCCACCATGGACACGGGGGACGGGCTGCCGCCGTCCATGCGGCTGTCCACCCGGGACGCGATCGAGCGGAACATCGCCCTGGTCAAGGCGTGGGGCACGACCGCGACCGAGGGCCGGGTCGGCGCCTGGCTGGCGCTGCGCCAGCTGCTGGTCTGCAGCCGCGACCTCTGGGAGTCCTTCCGCGACGCGGCCGACGAGCTCGGCGCCCGCATCCACATCCACCTGGCCGAGGGCACCTACGAGGTCGAGTATGCCGCCGAGCAGTGGGGCATGCGGCCCGCCGAGTACCTGGGAGCGCTCGGCTTTCTCGGGCCGCGGGTGCATGCGGCGCACTCCATCCTGCTCTCGGCGGCCGAGATCGAGCTGTACGCGGAGCAGCAGGTCAGCGCCGCGCACTGCCCGCTCGGCAACTTCATCATCGGCGCGCCCAAGGTGCCGGAGATGCGGCGTCGCGGCGTCCGCATCGGCCTGGGCACCGACGGTGCCGCGAGCGGGAGCATCGACCTGTTCGAGGCGATCCGGATCTCCTGGGTCGCCCTGCAGAGCCACTACGGCACGCCCTGGCACGTGCGCGACGTCATGCCGCTGGAGGACCTGCTCCGGATGGCCACCCTCGGCGGCGCCGAGGCGCTCGGCATGGAACGCCACGTCGGCAGCCTCGAACCCGGAAAGAAGGCGGATATCGTGCTGGTCAGCCCGCGGCACCTGGACATGCAGCCGGTCTACGACCCGGTGTTCACCGCGGCCCGCGGCGTCACCGGCCGGGACGTGGAGTCGGTCATCGTCGACGGCGAGCTCGTCGTCGACCGCGGCGTCCTGACGACTCTCGACGAGCCCGAGCTCCGGGCCCGGCTGGCCGAGCGGTGGCCGGTGATCATGGAAAAGTTCGAGTCGGCGACGGGATCGCGGTGAGCGCGCCCGACGTGACCGCGCCCGAGCCCGCCCGGCTCGCCTCGGATCACCTGATCGGCCCGGACCTGCGCGCGCCGGCGCCGGTGTTCGTCCGCGGCGAGGGCGTGGAACTGATCGACGATCAGGGACGGCGGTACCTGGACGCGGCGTCGGGGGTCGGCGTGACCTGCCTCGGCTACGGCGTCGGCGAGGTGGTCGAGGCCATGCGGGCCCAGGCCGAGCAGCTGCCGTACCTGCACGCGCTGCGGTTCGAGGCGCCGCCGGCGCAGCGCCTCGCCGACCTGGTGGCCGACGTCCTGCCCGGCGACCTCGACCAGGTGTTCTTCGCCTCCGGCGGATCGGAGGCCAACGAGAGCGTCATCAAGTTCGTCCGCCAGTACTGGCTGGAGCGAGGTCAGCCGGAGCGCTGGCGGGTGATCGGCCGGCGTCCCAGCTTCCACGGGAACACGCTGGCCACCCTGTCGGTCGGATGGCATGCCGGGCGGCGCCAGCGGCATGCCCCGCTGCTGCTGGCGATGCCGCACATCGACGCGCCGAACGGTTACCGGGGCTGCGGCCACTGCCGCCGGGGGGACGGGGAGGACCAGGATGCGGGCCGCTGCACGCTGGCGTGTGCCGCCGACCTGGAGACCGTGATCCGGGAGGCCGGGCCGCAGACCGTCGCCGCGTTCATCGCCGAGCCGGTGGTGGCGGCCGCGGGGGGCGCGCTGCTCCCTCCGCCCGGCTACTTCGAGGCGATCAGGGAGATCTGCGACCGCTACGAGGTGCTGTTCGTCGCCGACGAGGTGTTCACCGGGTTCGGGCGCCTTGGCACCTGGTCCGGCATGGAGCGATTCGGCGTGCAGCCCGACATCGTGGTGTTCGCCAAGGGCATCACGGCCGGATACGCGCCGCTCGGCGGGTTCGCGGTGCGCGGCGCGCTGATCGAGCCGTTCCGCCAGGGCTCGGGCCGGTTCGAGCACAACTTCACCTACTCCGCGCACCCGGTCGCCGCCGCCGTCGGCATCGCGGTCATCGGCATCCTGCGGCGCGACCGCCTCGTGGAGCGCGTGGCGGCGGCGGAGCCACTGTTCTTCCGGCTGCTCCGCGACCACCTGAGCGACCTGCCGTTGGTGGGGGACGTCCGCGGCATGGGCCTGCTGGCCGGGGTGGAGCTCGTCGCCGACCGGCACACCAAGCGCCCGTTCGCCGCCTCGGCCGCGATGGCGGCGCGGGCCACCCGGCTGGCGCTGGCCGAGGGCGTGATCGTGTACCCGTGCAGCGGCGGCGTGGACGGCGAGACGGGCGATTACCTGCTGCTCGCCCCGCCGTTCGTGACCTCGGACGACGACCTGGAGCAGATGGTCGAGCGCACCGGCCGCGCGCTGCGACGGCTCGGGCGCGAGCTGGCCTGACCGCCGGACACAGGACACAGGACGCAGGAGGGTGCGATGCGGCACGTAACGGGAGCGACCGCGCCGGTGCACGACTGGCGCGGCATCGCGATCAGGGAACTGACCCCGCCGGGAGCCGGCCTGCCGGGCTCGCTGGTCGAGGTGGACGTGCCGGCCGGGATCGTGCACCCGACGGCCAGGTCGACGAAGTGCGGCACCTTCTACTACTGCGACCGCGGCGAGCTGAGGTTCGACGTCGGCGGGCGGGAGTTCCAGGTCGGGCCGGGCGATCTGGTGATCGTCGACGCGGGCGAGTGGTACAGCTACCGCAACGATTCCGCCGGGTCCGCCCGCCTGCTGAGCTTCAACGTCCCCGCCTACGATCCGGCCGCCACCCAGGTCCGGGAACCAGGTGCCGCGCAGGCCGGCCATGACTGACCCGGCGCGGTCCGCCGATCCTGCGCGGCGGGTGCTGATCACCGGCGGGGCCAGTGGCATCGGCGCCGGGCTGGCCGAGTCCTTCGCCGCCGACGGCGCCGCGGTCGGCCTGATCGGCCGGGACCAGCAGCGGCTGGCGCAGACCGCGCGCCGGCTGACGCAGACCAGCCCGGCCGGGGCCAGGATCGTCTGGCGCGCCGCCGACGTCGGCGACCGGACGCGGATCGTCGCCGCGGTCGACGAGATCTGCGCCGAGCTCGGCGGGCTGGACGTCCTGGTCAACAACGCCGGGCTGGCCCGGTGGGTGCACGCCGACTCCCCGCTGGAGACCGCCGAGCAGCACTGGGACGAGGTCATGACGGCCAATCTCAAGGGAACGTTCCTGGCCAGCCTGGCCGCGATCCCGCATCTCACCCGCCCGGGCGGGCGGATCATCAACCTGAGCTCGGTCACCGCGTTCCTCGGCGGGCACGGCGGCTCGATCGCGTACGCCACGTCCAAGGCCGGCCTGCACGGGCTGACCTACGCGCTGGTCCGTGAGCTGAGCCCGGCCGGCATCACGGTCAACGTGGTGGCGCCGGGCTTCATCGAGGACACCGGCTTCAACTCCGACTTCCCGCCCGCCGCCCGCGACGAGGTGCTGCGGGAAACCCCGCTGGGCCGGACCGGCTCGGTCGTCGACGTCGTGGCCGCGGTCCGCTACCTGGCCTCGCCCGGGGCGTCGTTCGTGACCGGCGAGATCCTGCACGTCAACGGCGGCCGGGCGTTCGGGCGCTGACGGCGTTCCGGTCGCGGGACCAGAACGGTCGGCCGTCACATGGTGCTGACGCCGAGGTCGTCGCGGTGCCCGGCCGCGATCCGCTCCCACTGCGGAGTGGGGCGCCCGTTGATGCGCCACTGCTCGCCGGTGTTCCGCCAGAACTGAGGCCAGCCGGCCGGGGAATCCTCGAAGGTCTCCTGACGGCCGTACACGGTCATGTCGAGCAGCCCGTATACGGACCCCATTGCCTCCGTGGCCCGGCCGGTGGTCCAGTAGGTCTCGAACACCCTGTCGCCATCACGCAGGTAGCAGACGATCATGCCGAACCAGCGCCCGGCGAGCAGCGCATCCCTGGAGGGCTCTACCGAGTACCAGGGCATGGGATATCCCATGAACTCGCGGTAGCGGGCGCTCTCCTCATACGGTCCCTCGGAGAAGGTGGCGAACGTGACGTCGCGCGAGTGCAGGTAGGACAGGTCGCTGACCTGGCCGTTGCAGAACGTGCATCCCGGGCACTGGTCCTGCGCGGGCTTGCCGGTGTGCCACATGTGGTAGTAGGCGATCAGCTGGCGGCGGCCCTCGAATACCTCTATCAGCGGGACCTGCCCGTGCTCCCCGGTCACCGGGGTCGAGGGATCGACCTCGACCATCGGGAGCCGGCGCCGGGCCACGGCGATCGCGTCACCTTCCCGGGTGTGCGCCTTCTCCCGCACCAGCAGCTCGTCCAGCTGCGCCTGCCAGGCGGCCCGGTCGGTCACCTCGGGCATCGGCGCGGCGGTCTCGGCCACTGGTCCCCGCTCGTTCCACGTCTCATCACTCACGATTGCCTCCATGCGCTCTCAGTTCGGACGCCGCCATGGATCCGGACGATCAGCGGGCGGGAAACTCATCGCCGCCCGGGCCGGGCCCCGGCCCGTGGCGTCCGGTGCGGATCGAAGGTCCGTCACCCGCATGATCCGGAATCACGGCGGCGGCCGGAAGGTTGCCACGGATATGGCTTCAGGACACACGATCACCATCAGCCCGGGCCGGCAGCACGTCGTGGTCACCCTACGCGGCGAGAAGCTGGCCGAGTCAGACCGGCCGGTCCTGCTGGACGAGACCGGGCTGCCCACCCGCTACTACCTGCCGCGCGAGGACGTGCGCACGGACCTGCTGCGGCGGACGGACAGCGCGACGACGTGCCCGTTCAAGGGCCAGGCGTCGTACTGGTCGGCCCAGGTCGGCGGCGAGACGTACCAGGACCTGGTGTGGAGCTACGAGACGCCGATCCCCCAGGCCGAGCAGATCGCCGGCCTGATGTGCTTCTACTCGGACCGGGTCGAGCTGACCGTGAACGGCGAGCGCCAGGGCGCCGCCCGCTAGAGCGCCGCACCCATCGCCGGGCAGCACGGCTTCAGGCGTGCTGCCCGGGGAGGTCGATGACGCTGAACGCGGCGCCCTGCGGGTCGGACACGATGGCGATCCGGCCGGCCGGGGTGTCGAACGGCTGAACGAGCACGGAACCGCCCAGCTCGGCCACCCTGGCCGCGGCGACGTCGGTATCCGCGACGGCGAAGTACACGTGCCAGTGGTTGGGCAGGCCCTGCACGGGCGGCGGGGTGCTGCCGCCGACCTGGTGGCCGCCGACCTCGAACAGCGTGTACTCGCCGGACCCCATGTCCATCGTGGACGTGGTCATCCCGAGCACCTGCTCGTAGAACGAGGTCACCGACGGGTCGGAGGTGATCAGCTCGTTCCAGGTCAGCGTGCCGGGCTCGTCCACCAGCGCGGCGCCGATGTGCTCGTTGGCCTGCCACAGCGCCACCGGGGCGCCGCCCGGGTCGAGCACGAAGGCCATCCGCCCGGCGTCCATCACGTCGAAGGGCGGCATCGCGACCTGGCCGCCGGCCGCCCCGACCTTGGCGGCCGCGTCGTCGACCGAGTCCACGGCGAGGTAGGTGTTCCACATCGGCGGCGCGTCGGCCTCGGCCAGCTCCCGCGGCTGGGGCGCGATCGCCGCGACCTGCTGCCCGCCGAGCTCGGCCATGGAGTACACGGCGCCGTCCGGATCGTCGGTCATCGGCTGGTCGTCGTACGTCCAGCCGAACAGGCCGGAATAGAACGCCTTGGCCGCGGGCTGGTCGGTGGTTTGCAGGTCCACCCAGTTCGGCGTGCCCTGCTCGTAGGACGTGCGTACCGGCATTTCTTCCCCC
>JASHUI010000657.1:0-5270 GCA_030040095.1 Streptosporangiaceae bacterium
GCTCAACTATGAGAAAGTGAATGCCGCATACGCGAACTGTGCCCTTAATGCGGTGGCCCGCAGCCAGCCAGCGTCATTGGCGGACGTACCAGGCGTCGCGGTCAAGTGCATGTCTGCCCTAGCCCAGGCTATACCCGCCCTGAAGTTCCTCAGTGGAACCGCCCTGAAGCTGATTCTGCTGGATACGCGCTTCATACTTCAGGACTTCGACCTGGCCCGCGATGATATCCGTGGCGTCAGCGGTCAGGTGTACATTGCCCGGCCTGCCGCCGTGATCGCATCCGCACCCTGCACGTCGGCGGCCCTGGAAAGTGTGCTCACGACCGCCGACGCGCAACTCAACCTGCAGCTCCTCTTGCCGGAAAACTGGGTCGTGAAGGACTCCGCCTGCCAGGGTGGCTACGCCGTGGCGGGGCTAGGAGGTAACGGTTATCCCAGTGAGGCGCTTTACAAGCAGCAAGGAACGTCCTGGATGTTTGTCTGCGTTCTGAGCGAGTTTAATAGTTGCTCGACCGAGCAGAACGGGAGCATCGTCCAGGTCAGTAAGAGTCTCGAACCTTCCCCGGGACTACTGCAATCACTCATCGATCAGACCGAACAGGGCGATGAGTGACCATAAGCATCGCTGGCTGACCGGCGCAAGCCGCGAGTATTGAGGTTGAGTTGCGTTCGGCCGCCAGCAGAGAGGAAGCATTCGACCTGGCCACCGGCTAACCTGTTGCGTGGGGCAGCCATCACCGGACTCAGCGTTGCAGTGACAGGCGCTCCGTGAGCCGCTGGATGAAGCGATCAGTCTGTATGACGGCGCGGCGGTGGACGCCCCTGCAGACCGTACCCGCCTCGTCGAAGGCGCGGACGGAAAAGGTGAGCCGCTTGCCTTCGACGGCGTCGAGTGTCGCTTCGACGCTCAGGACGCTGCCCGGAGGGGTGGGAGCTTCGTGGCTCAGATCCACGTGAATTCCCAGCGTCTGCTCGCCATCGTCCAGGTGTCCGTTCAACGCGGACATACAGGTCCATTCGATGATGCCGACGAGGTAGCCGGTCGCGAGCACCGCGGGCATCGTGGCGAAGTACCGTGATTCTGGCAGCAGATGCGGAACCGTACGCTCCAGCGGGACCGTGTAGTCTAGCCGCGCCTCCAGCCCTGGCTTCAGGGTGGTTCGCATAGGGCTCCTTAGGGCCGATGCTCCCCCGGTGCTCCCCGAAATTATAGCGGTGGCTGTCACACCGATAGCAGTGCGAAGACCGGCGGCGGGTGCAGCCGCTGCTCGCCGTTCAATGCCGCGATCCGCACCGCCACCGCATGGCCGGTCGTGGTCGCGGCGCCCTTCGCGACCAGGGTGGCAGCGGCCGCAAGCGTTCCGCCTGTAGCGAGCACGTCGTCCACGATAAGAACGCGCTCGCCTGGCTCGATGGCGGTGTGTTGGATCTCGAGACTGGCCTCGCCGTACTCAAGTTTGTAAGACGTTGCGTGGACAGGCCCAGGGATCTTGCCCTTCTTCCTGGCCAGCGCCAGCGGCACAGCGCTGTGTAGCGCGGCCGGTCAGATCCGTACCGCTGCTCGGAGCGAATCTACGCGATCGCAGCGCTCCCAGGTCAGGCCCGGTTCGTCTCGGCCGAAATGACCGTACACCGCAGTCTGCGCGTAGATCGGGCGCAGCAAGTCCAGTTCCTCGATGATGGCTGCGGGCCGCAGGTCGAACACCTCGAGGATGGCATCGCGTATCTGGCTCGGCGGTACCTTCTCGGTCCCGAAGCACTCGACGGCAAGGCTGACCGGGCGCGCCACGCCGATGGCGTAGGCCACCTGAATCTCGCAGCGGCCCGCCAACCCGGCCGCTACCACGTTCTTGGCCACCCATCGCATCGCATAGGCAGCCGACCGGTCGACCTTCGAGGGGTCTTTGCCGGAGAAGGCGCCGCCGCCGTGCCGAGCGAAGCCACCGTAAGTGTCAACGATGATCTTGCGACCGGTTAGTCCGGCGTCGCCCATCGGACCGCCGATCTCAAACCGGCCCGTCGGGTTGACCAGCAGCCGGTAGCCGCCGGTGCGCAGGCCGAGCCTGGCCAACTCCGGTTCCACTACGTAGCGGGCGATGTCGGGAGTGAGCATCGCATCGAGGTCGATCCCGGGCGCATGCTGGGCCGAGACCACGACCGTGTCCAAGCGCACCGGCAGGCCATCCTCATAGCCCACGGTGACCTGTGTCTTCCCGTCCGGACGCAGATACGGCACAGTGCCGTCATGACGTACGACGGCTAGCCGCCGGGCGATGCGGTGCGCGAGGGTGATCGGCAGCGGCATGAGTTCAGGCGTCTCCGAACAGGCATAGCCGAACATGAGACCCTGGTCTCCGGCCCCCTGGCGATCCCGGTGGTCGGTATCCCCTGTGCGCGTCTCGTAGGACTTTTCCACGCCCTGAGCGATGTCAGGCGACTGCTGGCCCACCGAGACCGACACACCGCACGTGCCGCCGTCGAAGCCCTTGTTTGACGAGTCGTAGCCGATGTCCTGGATCTTGTGGCGGACGATCGACTCGATGTCAGCCAGCCGTTCGGTCGCTTCGCCGGCGACGTGCACATAGCCGGTGGTGATCAAGGTCTCGATGGCGGCATGTGCTGCCGGATCGCGGCGCAGCATGGCGTCGAGCACGGCGTCGCTGATTTGATCGGCAATCTTGTCGGGATGCCCTTCCGTCACGGACTCGGACGTGAACAAGGTCTCGGCCATAACTGTCTTCCTTGATTGCGCCTTGGTGCGCTTCAGCACGAGGGGTACTTGCCGATTAGAAGATCCAGCCCGTCACGCACGACGGCGGGCACGGTCGCGCGACTGGTGATCACGGCGGTCGCGAGAGCCTCCCCGCAAGCGCATCCGTGCGTGTCCGGAACTATCTGCAGCAGGCTGGCGAGCGCTTGCCGGGCGGCGAACGCGTTCTTGGCCATCTGGGCAAGGACGAGGTCGGCACCCACCGACTCGCCGTCGCCATGCCAGCAGTGGTGGTCAGTTACCAGCGGGAGGCTCGCGTAACAGAGTTCGGCCTCGCGGGCGAGCCTAGTCTCAGGCATCGCAGTCATCCCGATGATGTCCATGACCAGCGCCGAACGGCGCGCAGGCTTTCGACGGCGCTAACGCTGACGACCCGGCGGACCCCGAAGCGCTTGAGCGGGTGGATGGCCTCGCGAACCGGAATGCCGGCCCGACCCGGTGGCCACGCCCATGCCGTGAGACGAAAGCCACCTCGCGCCCACCGAATATGCCAACTACCAGGGCGGCCGGCCCGAACGGTGTCTCCACATGCACGTCACGCGCACTCTTGATCTCCTCGAGGTCGTAGAGGCCGCTACCACCGATCACACTTATTTCCTTGGCCATGCTGAGAACTTACGAGCAGCCGGGCGGCAGCAGCGATCCGCCGATTTACGAAAACCTTAGTGCGACCTTAGTAGTAGCGCGAATACGACCTACATGGCCTTACTGACGTTCCCCGCTCCGGATACTATTTCCGTGCGATCGAGAGTATGCCAGAATGAATGGGCGCCCCCGTGCAAGAGAATCATGATTTTAAGGTCGCTGACCTGGCGGTGGCTAAGTTCGGCCGCAAGGAGATCAGACTCGCCGGGCACGAGATGCCAGTTTGCAGGCTATACGGCAGGAATTCGGCGCCGCTCAGCCGTTGCAAGGCGCGAAGATCACCGGTTCTCTGCACATGACGATCCAGACGGCGGTATTGGACCGTCCCGGTGATCTTGGAGGCTCTGAATTCCTGGGAGGATGCAGAGTCATGCCAGCACAGCGGGAGTGGCCTGGGGAGCTGCGCGAGCGCGCAGTGCAGATGGTCCTGGACGTCCGGGGCGGGAGGGCAAGGGCCGGGGCGAGATCGCCCGGGTGGGCCGGCGGCTGGGTGTTCGTCCCGAGGCGGTGCGGACGTGGATCCTTCTTCATCTGCTCGTCCCGCACCTGGCGGGCCGACGGCTCCCGCCGCGTTTCTTCGTTCAGTAATATGCGGAGACCGGGAATTCCAGCACCCAACAGGCCCGACCCCGAACCGGTCCCGGTGTGAATCGATGAACCCGGCTAGCGCGGAAGCCTGGGGTCGAGTTCCCTCGCGAAATGCGCACTCGACGCCTTCACTATCTCATTCGCGCGCCGGAGCTCACAGACTTCTCTTTCCAGCTCGGCGATACGCTGCGAATCAGCAGTCGGCGGCCCCGCCCGCCGTCGATTTCCCGCTGCGAAAGAGATCATACGGGTGTGGGAGGACCGGCGTAAGGGCGGAAGGTGTACGGGGCACAGAAGGTGTGGCGCCAGCTGCGCCGGTAGGGCATCGAGGCCGCGCCGTGCACGGTGGAGCGGCTGATGAGCGAGCTGGGCATCCGCAGTGCGTCGGGCCGCGCCCGCGAGCCCCGCATCACGGTGCCCGCAGCGATCGGCTCGCGTCCGTCTGACCTGCTGGAACGTGACTTCACCGCGTCGGCGCCGAACACCCGGTGGGTCGCGGACATCACGTATGTGGACAGGTTCTCGGGATTTTGCGTGCACCGCTTTCATCACCGACTTGTACTCTCGCGCCATCGTCGGCTGGCAGGTCGCTGACAACCTGCGCGCGGACCTGGCGCTCGATGCGCCGGAAATGGCGGTCTTCGCCCGCAAAGCCGGATCGGCAAGAATCTGGTCCATTATTCCCACCGGGGCATGCAATATACCTCCATTCATTGCACCCAGCAGCGGCTGGAAGACATCAAGGCGGTCCGCTCCGTCGGAAGCAAGGGCGACTCTTATGATAACGCTGCCGCGAAATCGGTCAGCTTGTAACCGTCGCCAACCGCGGAATAAATGCTCTGGTACAATAATGAAAGACTCCGCTCCGAGCTTCGTGGCCTCCAACGAATCCGGGGCGCCTCAAAGTCCAAGTTCGACAACAATTACGGCTGCCGTCACAGCGTCATCGACGGCCTCAACAGGGCCACCGACGTCCTGATCGGCCGGAAGGTCGCCGTGGTGTGTGGCTACGGCGGTGTCGGCAAGGGCTGCGCCAGCGCGCTGCGCGGCCAGGGCGAACGGGTGGTGGTGACCGAAGCCGACCCGATCTGACCGCCGCATCATCCGCGCCGGCCACGTGGCGGAGATGAACCATCAGGCCATCGTGTCCAACATCGGCCACTTCGACAACGAGTACCAGGTCATCGCCCAGGTCGAACTGTTCTCCCGCACGGAGAACTACCCGATCGGCGTGTACACCCTGCCAAAGCACCTCGACGAGAAGGTG
>JASHUI010000658.1:0-2653 GCA_030040095.1 Streptosporangiaceae bacterium
GCCGACCGGGTGGCGGCGGCGGTCGGCGAGCTCGGCGGGGCCGGGCGTGCCGTCGGCGTGGCGGCGGACAACCGGAGCCCGGACGCGCCGCGGCGGCTGGTGACGGCCGCGCGAGAGTCGTTCGGGAGGCTGGACGGCGCGCTGATCAGCGTGGGCGGCCCGCCCGGCGGGTCGGTGGCGCAGACGCCGGAACAGGCCTGGCGGGACGCGTTCGAGAGCGTGTTCCTTGGCGCGGTCAGGGTCGCGGTGGCCGTCGGCGCCGAGCTGGGCGAGGGCGGCTCGGTCGTGTTCGTGCTGTCCACGTCGGTGCGGTCGCCGATCGCGGAGCTGGCCATCTCCAACGGCCTGCGGCCCGGCCTGGCCGGGGTGGCCAAGTCGCTGGCCGACGAGCTGGGCCCGAGGGGCATCCGGGTCAACGGGCTGCTGCCGGGCCGGATCGCCACCGGCCGGGTTCGCGAGCTGGACTCCAGGTCCGGCGACCCGGACACGGTGCGGGCCGAGCTGTCCCAGCGCATCCCGCTGCGCCGGTACGGCGTGCCGGAGGAGTTCGGCCGGGTCGCGGCGTTCCTGCTCTCCCCCGCCGCCGCCTACATCAGCGGCACGATGATCCCGGTGGACGGCGGCGCCCTTCGCGCCATCTGAAGGACGTGCGGGCTGTCCCGGGACTGAGCGCGGGCCCCGCGCTCAGGTCAGCGCCGCGGGCTCCTGGCTGGCGAACTGGGTGCGGTACAGCTCGGCGTACAGGCCGCCGGCCGTCAGCAGGTCCTCGTGCCTGCCGCGCTCGCGGACCCGGCCATCGTCGATGACCAGGATCTGGTCGGCCTCGCGGATCGTGGACAGCCGGTGCGCGATGACCAGTGACGTCCGCCCGGCCAGCGCGGTCTTGAGCGCGCGCTGAACCGCGGCCTCGGACTCGGAGTCCAGGTGCGCGGTGGCCTCGTCCAGGACCACGACCGCCGGCGCCTTCAGCAGCAGCCGGGCCAGCGCGACGCGCTGCTTCTCACCGCCGGACAGGCGGTAGCCGCGGTCGCCCACGACCGTGTCCAGGCCGTCGGGCAGCACCGAGACCAGGTCCCAGATCTGGGCCGCCCGGCAGGCATCGATGATCTCCCGCTCGGTCGCCCCCGGCCTGGCGTAGGCCAGGTTGGCCCGGATCGTGTCGTGGAACAGGTGCGCGTCCTGGGTGACCACGCCGACCGCGTCGTGCAGCGAGTCCTGGGTGACGGTCCTGACGTCGGTCCCGCCGATGGACACCGTGCCCTCGTCCGGGTCATACAGCCGCGACACCAGGTGGGTGATGGTCGTCTTGCCCGCTCCGGACGGCCCCACCAGCGCGGTGAGCTGCCTGGCCGGCGCGGTGAAGCTCACGTCGTGCAGCACGCCCTGACCGGCGTCGGCGCGTTCGGGAGAGGGCAGCGCGATGGACTCCAGCGAAGCCAGCGAGACCTCGGACGCGGGCGGATAGCGGAACGAGACGTGGTCGAAGACGATGTCGGCGGCCGGCCCCGACCCGTTTTCCGCTCCGGCCAGCACCAGCGGCACCGCGTCAGGCCGGTCCTCGACCAGCGGCCTCAGGTCCAGCACCTCGAACACCCGGTCGAAGCTGACCAGCGCGGTCATCACGTTGACCTGGACGTTGGACAGCGAGGTGATCGGCCCGTACAGCCGCTGCAGCAGGCCGGCCAGCGCGACCAGCGCCCCGACCTGGAAGGCGCCGTCGATGACCAGCCTGCCGCCCACCCCGTAGACGACGGCCGTGGCCAGCGAGGCGAGCAAGGTCAGCGCGATGAACAGCGTGCTTCCGTACATGGCCTGCACCACGCCGATGTCCCTGACCCGGGCCGCCCGGCCGGCGAACACCTGGCTCTCGGTGCTGGGCTTGCCGAACAGCTTGACCAGCATCGCCCCGGCCACGTTGAAGCGCTCGGTCATGGTCGTGCCCATCGCCGCGTCCAGCTGCATCGACTCCCGGGTCAGCCGCTGCAGTCTGCGCCCGACCAGGCGGGCCGGGACCAGGAACAACGGCAGCAGCAGCAGCGCGATGACCGTGACCAGCCAGGAGTAATAGAACATGGCCACCAGCACCAGGATCAGCTGCAGCACGCTGGACACCACCGACGAGAGGGTCGAGGTCAGCGCCTGCTGTGCGCCGATCACGTCGCTGTTCAGCCGGCTGACCAGTGAGCCGGTCTGCGCCCGGGTGAAGAACGCGATCGCCTGCCGCTGCACGTGCCCGAACACCTGCGTCCGCAGGTCGTAGATCAGCCCCTCGCCGACCCGGGCGGTGAAGTAGCGGGTGATCAGGGTCAGGAACGCGTCGAACAGGGCCAGCCCGACCACCACGCCGGCCAGCGCCAGCACCACGCCCGCGCGCTTGGGCACGATGCCCTTGTCGATGATCACGCCGAGCAGCACCGGGTAGGACACGGTGACCACCGCGTCGAGCGCGGTGGCCAGCAGGAAGATCATCAGGTCCCAGCGATAGGGCTTGGCGTAACCAGCGATCCGGCGGACCGTGCCCGGCTTCAGCCGCTGCCTGGTCACCGACGGATCGCGGGAGAAGCCGCGCATCGCGTGCCACTGGTTCGCGTACATAGCGCGAGCAACCTCCAGGCGGCGGCCGTTCTTCCTGCGTCAGCTCAGGGCGAACCCG
>JASHUI010000070.1:0-6386 GCA_030040095.1 Streptosporangiaceae bacterium
CCGGCCGATCACCGCGACAAGCGGTTCGCCGACCCCGCCTGGGAGCACCACCCCGGCTACTTCGCCCTGCGGCAGGGCTACCTGGCCGCCAGGCGCCTGGCCGAGGACCTGCTGGCGGCCGGCCGCGGCGAGCCGGTGACCGATCAGAAGGCGCGATTCGCCGTCGGCCTCGCCTTCGACGCCCTGGCCCCGACGAACTTCCTGGTCACCAACCCGGCCGCGGCCAAGCGGGCGTACGAGAGCGGCGGTGCCAGCGCGCTCGCCGGCGCCCGGAACTTCCTTGACGACCTGGCGCGGAACGACGGGCGCCCGCGCCAGGTCGACACGACGCCGTTCGAGCTGGGCCGTGACCTCGCGGCCACCCCCGGAAAGATCGTCTTTCGCAACGACCTGATGGAGCTCATCCAGTACGCGCCGCAGACCAGGCGGGTGCGTTCGGTCCCGCTGCTGGCCAGCCCGCCGTGGATCAACAAGTACTACGTCATGGATCTTTCCCCGGGGCGCAGCTTCCTCGAGTGGGCGGTCCGGCACCGGCGCACCGTGTTCGCGATCTCCTACCGCAACCCGGATGCCTCGATGGCCGGCGTGACCCTCGACGACTACCTCATCCATGGCCCGAAGGCCGCCCTCGACGTGATCGGGGACATCACGGGCTCGGCCACGACCGATGTCGTCGGACTGTGCCTGGGCGGTGCGCTGACCGCGATGCTCGCCGCCTACCTCGCCCAGGCCGGCGACGACCGCATCGGCTCGATCACGCTGCTGAACACCCTGCTGGACTACGGCGAGCCCGGCGTGCTCGGCGTGTTCTGCGACGAGCGGACCGTTTCCCGGCTGGAAAGGCAGATGGCCCGCACCGGCGTCATGGACGGCTCGAAGATGGCCGTGACCTTCGACGTGCTGCGCCCGAACGATCTGATCTTCAACTACGTGGTGTCCGGCTGGCTCATGGGCGAGGCCCCGCCCGCGTTCGACATCCTCGCCTGGAACGGCGACACCACCCGGCTGCCCGCGGCCATGTACTCCTTCTACCTGCGGTCCCTGTATGGCCGCAACGAGCTGGCCCGCGGCGAGCTGGAGCTGGCCGGGCGGCGGCTGTCGCTGACCGACGTCAGGAACGACGCCTACGTCGTCGGCGCGATCAACGACCACATCGTGCCCTGGGCGTCGTCGTACCAGGCGGCGCGGCTGCTCGGCGGCAACGTGCGGTACGTGCTGTCCAGCGGGGGCCATATCGCCGGCATCGTCAACCCGCCGGGCCCGAAGGCCTGGCACGAGTTCGGCGAGCACTACCCGCACGACCCCCAGGTGTGGCGGGAGACCGGGGAGAAGCACGAAGGCTCATGGTGGGAGGACTGGGCCGCCTGGGCGGACGCCCGGGCCGGCCACCTGGTCCCGCCGCCGCCCATGGGCAGCGAGCGCCACCCCGCGGTCGGCGAGGCGCCAGGCGACTGCGTCCGCGGCTGACGCCGCCGAGGCCCGGCGTGCCCGGGCCCGGTGTGCCGCGGCCCGGCGTGCGCATGCTTGACGAAACACCCATTGTGCTTGATATAGTAAGCATAGGCCGGGTCGTACAGACCAGGTCGTACAGACCGAATCGAGGAGGAGATTCAGATGCCCGACCCCCGCACCGCCGCCAAGGAACTCCAGGGCCAGATCCTGGACACGATCCGCAAGAGCCAGGAAGCGGTCACCGACGCCATCAGGAACTGGGCCGAGACCGTCCAGTCCATCACCCCGTCGCTGCCCGCCGCCCAGGTGCCGTTCGCCGACAAGCTGCCCAAGCCGAGTGAGCTGGTCTCGAGCGCCTACGACTTCGCCGAGCAGCTTCTCGCGGCACAGCGCAGGTTCGCCGAGGACGTGATCGCCGCCACCGCGCCGGTGCTGGCCGCCAGGAGCGACGCGGCCAAGGGTGACGCGGCCAAGGGCGACTCTGCCAAGGGCGACTCTGCCAAGGGCGACTCTGCCAAGGGCGACGCGGCCAAGGGCGACTCTGCCAAGGGCGACTCTGCCAAGGGCGACGCGGCCAAGGGCGACGCGGCCAAGAAGACCGGCTCACACGGCAAGTGACGCCGGCCCCGAGGCGTGCGCCGCGCCGCCGGCCGGCCGCCGCGCACCACTGCGCCCGCTAGGTGCCAGGCGCGGTGGGCAGGACGCGCTACGCCCCCAGCGGTGACCTGCGGATCGCCTACGAGCTGCGCGGCCTCGCCCTTCCCCGGCGCCCCGTCCTTCTGCTCATCCAGGGTCTCGGCCTTGACCGGGCCGGCTGGGGGCCTGCCCTCCGGCTGCTGCGGCGCCGATTCCGCCTCCTGCTCGTCGACAACCGGGGCTCTGGGCAAAGCGTCGCCGCGGGTTCGTTCAGCGTCGCGGACATGGCGGACGACGCGCTGTCCGTGCTCGACCACGCCAGAATCGGCTCCGCCCACGTGCTGGGCGCCAGCCTGGGCGGCATGATCGCCCAGGAACTCGCCGTGCGGCACCCCGACCGGGTCGGACGGCTGATCCTGGCGTGCACCACGCCGGGATGGCCGTTCGCCTACCCGATGCCGCTGCCGTCCGTCCGGCTGATCGCCGCCAGCCGGGGCCTGCCGCCGGAGGAGGCGCTGCGCCGCCACGTTCGGAACGGCCTGTCCGCGTCGACCGTCGCGCACCGCCCGGAACTGGTGGAGCAGATCATCGCCTGCCTGCCGGCCGGCCCGCAGCGGGACAGCGACGCCTGGCTGGCGCAGGCGGCGGCCGGCGGCCGGTATGCGGGCCGTTTCCGGCAGCGGCTGATCCGGGCCCGGACGCTGATCCTGCACGGCACCGCCGACCGGGTCGTTGATCCGCGCAATGCCCGGCTTCTGGCCAGCCGGATCACTGATGCCGAGCTGATGGCCTTTCCGGGGCTCGGTCACCTGTTCTTCTGGGAGGATCCCGCCGGGTTCGCGTCGGCGGTCACGTCCTTCCTGCGCGGCACAGACCGGCGCCCTGCGGGGGGCCGTTGATGGAGAACCTCGTCCGGCGGGCGCCGGACGCTGACCGACGTCTGGATGACCGTTCCCAGCCGGAGCAGCAGCTGCGGGTAGCCTCCGCCAGCCAGGCGCTCGCGGATGAGGTCACGCAGCCAGGGGAGTTCGAGCGGCTGGCTGTGCATCGCGGCCGCGACGCCGCAGGTACCGGCGATGAGCAGGATCCGCTGCAGCGCCTGCCCGGCGTTCAGCCAGTCCACCGGGGCATCGCCGGGCGTGGTGAGCAGAGCGATGGTTCCGGCGGTCCGGTGCGCGGGCGCACAGCTCAGCGGCGGGACACCCCATCCGCGGCCGTGAGCGAAGTCCCGGCCGGGGAAGTCGGGGTCGGTGTGCTCCGCCCGCGCCGGGTACGAGGTGGACGGCACCCCGTCTCGTCGCGGGCTGCCCGGCGGGGGAGTCCACGTGATGAGCTCCTGGAAATACGCGCTGTCGAGATGCATGGCCCGTTCGGCCGTCTCCACGGCCGCGGCGAGCGCCGCCTGCTGCCCCGCGTCGGCGACGAAGCGCAGCGTCGCCCCGTCCCGGGCGGCGCCCTCGCGCAGCGCCGCGAGCAGGTCCGGCGAGAGCGGCACCGGGTCGAACGCGCCACGGTGCGTCCGCCGTTGCCGGACCTGGGCGGCCAGCCGCCTCTCGTAGTCGGTGGCCGGCGCCCGCCCCTCCCAGCTCACCTGCGCCACCAGCGCGGGCCGGGCCGGATCGGGCAGCAATCGGGTCTGGGGGATGTAGCCGAGCGACCGCAGGGCGAGGCGAGCGGTGAACAGCGCGGCGCCACAGCTGATCATCAACTCGCGATCGTCCGGGTCGGCCACGGCCAGCCGCCGCCCGGCGTCGGCATACAGGCTGATCTGCTGACCGTCGGCGCTGAACCACCACGGCTGGGTGTTGTGCACCGACGGGGCCCAGACGGCCTCGGCGATGACCGTCCTGACGGTCTCGGTCGCGGTCGGCTGGCTCGCCGGATCAGGCCCCCCGGCGTCCGGCGGCATCGCGCTCATGGCTGCTCCCGTTCGCACCGCGGGGCCCGCCGCTACGTGGCCGGCGCCGCGACGCCATTCTCGACGTACTCGGCCAGCCTGCGGCCGAGCATGATCGATACCGTGTACTCGCCGTGCGAGACCGCCAGCCCGTACCGGTCCGCCGTCGGGGTCACGGTCCACCCGTGCAGGTCGACGTTCCTGACGGCGGCCATCCGCACCCGGCGGGCCCGGTCGTCGGCCGTCGGATACTCGCTGTCGTCGTCGTTGAGCTCGATGGCCAGCGCGTACCGAAGGTCGTCGTTGTCGCGCAGCCAGGCCAGGTTGCGCTCGATGCTGACCAGGACGGGGGACAGCGCCAGGTCGGTGACGGAGTGCGGGCGCGGAGTTGACATCGGTACCACCGTGCTTCCTGCGTGCCGAGGCCGGTAACGACACAATCGTGCCCGGCCGCGGGCGCGCCCCGGCAGGGACCATGGTCTGGTCCCTGCCGGCGAACGTCCCGTCCTCAGGCTGGGCGCACCTGCGGTTCTAGGCGGCGCTGCTGCGCGCGTAGCGCCCGCGGACCGCCTCGATCAGCCGGGCGGCGAGCGCGGCGGCCTGGTCGCGGATCTCGGGCATCGCCGTGGTCTCGTACAGCTGGCCGCGCAGCGGCGGCCCGAGCGTGAACAGGATCTCGCTCGGTGCGCCGGAGGCATCGAGCACCGCGCCTGCGGCGTCGGCCTCGATGCCCAGCCGCAGCGGGTCGGGTCGGGCCAGCCCGCAGTCGAGCAGCCCGCGCAGCAGCCCGTCAGCGGTCGCCGTGACGTCCGCCGACGCGCCAGTGGCGTTGATCACCCAGCCAACCCGGGCCTCGCGCACCCGCCCGTCGTGCTCGATCCGGGCACGCAGTCCGGACCGGTCCCTGGCGATCTCAAGCAAGCGGCCGGGCCGCACAGAGAGTCGGCCGGCTTCCCGCAGTTCCCCGATCCGGCGGGCGGTCGCTGGCGGCACGCGGTGCCGGTGCACCTCCCAGTAGCGCGCCACGCGGCTCAGGAACAGTCGCTTGTCATCGGGCGTGAGCTGCTGCCATAGCGCGGGGACGTGGGGCCGCAGCCCGTCGATGACCGACGGCCAGTCCTCGCCGGCCTGCGCGGCCGCGGCGCGCACCTGGCGGATCAAGTCGCGCAGGCCGACCCGGTCGGCGGGGAGGGCGAGTTGCCGGGCGGCGCCGCTGGGCGGAAATCGGTGCTCCCGGGGAAGCAGCGCGTGCCGGGACACCGCGTGCACGGCCGCCGCCGGATGCGCCCTGGTCACCGTGATCGCGACATCCAACATGGTCAGGCCGGTTCCGATGATCAGCACGGGACAGCCATCCGCGACGCGGTCCAGCGCTCCGGGTGCCCACGGATCGTTGACGTATCGGGGCGTCGCCGGGGCGGGGCACGGCAGCGCGGGTGGCTGGCTGCCGGTGGCCAGGACCGCCAGGTCGGCATCGATCGCGCCGTCAGCACCCAGGTGCAGCCGTACCTGGCCGCCGGACCTCCCGGTCGTCAGGCCCGTTACGTCCGAGGTGACCGGGGTCAGCGTGGCGGTCGGCCGGGCCGAACGCTCGGCGCCGGCGAGCACGTCGCGCAGGTACTGCCCGTAGACAGGCCGCGGCAGGAAGCCGTCATGCGCGATCCCGCGGTCCGCGGCCCAGCGGACCAGGTGGCCGGGATCGTGCGTGACCGCGCTCATCTGGTCGGCCCGCGAGTTCAGCAGGTGGACCGGGTCCTCGGTACCGTAGGCCTGGCCAAGACCGTGACGCCCGTATCGGTCGATCAGGGCAATCCGTAGCGGCACCCGGGCGGCGGCCGCCGCCCGCAGCAGGTAACTGGCGGCCAGCGTCCCGCTCGCGCCCCCGCCGACCACGGCCACGACTGCAACGTGGGTGCCAGGCGGACCAGAGTAGCTCACCATGGTCCCGATAATAGCGCATTATATCTATAGGTATAATAGGAATCCAGGAATCTGCTCGGCAGCCAAATCCTGGGATCTGCTCGGCAGCCAGCTGTCGGCAGCGGGGCGGCCCGACGACGGACTTGCCGGCAGTCGCGAAGCGGCCGCGATCTCATGCAGGTCGGCCGCCACCAGCGACGACCGCGACATCATGGCGCAGCCGCTGACCGCCCTGGGCATCGCGCTCGCCGCGCAGGGTCGCACCCGAGAGGCGGCCGCTGCCGGGGACCAGGCGGCCGCGATCCGTTTGTGGCCGCGCCACCACCCGCCCTCGGCGTCCCTGAACACCTAGGACAAAGATGAAGCATTCCTTGTTGCTGCGGCATAACTGGTCGCATCTGCACTGGTGCGTTCGATATGGAACATGGCGCCATTCGGCGTACCGTCATTAACTGCGCATGCAGGACGTAGGTGCCCAAGG
>JASHUI010000659.1:0-7714 GCA_030040095.1 Streptosporangiaceae bacterium
CCGGGTCCTGCGCGACGGCGGGGCGATCACCGCGACCTCGCCGCCCGAGAGCCTGCATGAGCTGCGCAAGCGGTGCAAGGAGCTGCGCTACCTGCTGGAGTTCTTCGGGTCCCTGTACGACCCGCGCGAGCACTGGCGGGCGGTCAGGGAGCTGAAGGCGCTGCAGGACTGCCTGGGCGAGTTCCAGGACACCCAGGTGCAGCGCGAGGAGATCCGGGTCTTCGCCGGGCAGATGATGGAGCAGCGCGCCGCGCCCGCCACCACGCTGCTGGCCATGGGCGAGATCGCCGCCGGGCTGACCGCGGCGCAGCAGCGGGCGCGGGGCGAGTTCGCCGGCCGGTTCCGCGAGTTCGCCAGCCCCGCAGGCCTGAGCCGGATCCGCGCGCTGACCGGGGCCGCGGCGGCATGAAGATCTTCGCGACCTACAACATCAAGGGCGGCGTGGGAAAGACCGCCACCGCGGTCAACCTCAGCTACCTCGCGGCCCGCGACGGCTACCGGGTGCTGCTCTGGGACCTCGACGCGCAGGCCGCGGCCAGTTTCCTGTTCCGGATCCGGCCCCGGGTGAAGGGCGGCGGCAAGGCGCTGATCCGCGGCACCCGCGCGATCGACGACGCGATCAAGGCGACCGACTTCGATCACCTGGACCTGCTGCCGGCCGACTTCACCTACCGCAACCTGGACCTGGTGCTCGACGCCGCGAAGAAGCCCGCGCGCCGGCTCGGCAGCCTGCTGGCCCCGCTGAGCGTCGAATACGACGTGGTCTTCCTGGACTGCCCGCCGGGCATCTCGCTGCTGTCGGAGAGCGTCCTGAACGCCGCGGACACGCTGCTGGTCCCGCTGATCCCGACCACGCTGTCGGTCCGTACCCTGGACCAGCTGACCGAATTCGTCGGCGGCCTGGACGGCAGCAGGCCCGAGATCCTGGCCTTCTTCTCCATGCTCGACCGGCGCAAGCGGCTGCACCGGGAGATCTGCGAGCAGCTGCCCGCGCAGCGGGCCGACATGGCCGTCACCGCGATCCCGGCGATGTCGCTGATCGAGCAGATGTCGGTGCAGCGCGCCCCGGTGGCGGCGTTCGCGCCGCGCAGCGCGGCCGCGCGCCGCTACGGCGAGCTCTGGGCGGAGGCCCGCGAGCGCGCCGGGCTGCCCCAGCTCAGCGGCAGCTCCTCGATGCCGTAGATGCCCTCCACCCCGCCCAGCACGGCCGGGCCCGCGGCGGCCAGGCCCGGCATCCGCGGCGCCAGGAAGGCCAGCGCCTCCTCCAGCTCGGCGCGGGCCAGGTTGGCCCCCAAGCAGTAGTGGGTGCCTGCGCCGAAAGTCAGCAGCCGCCCGTCCCGCTCCGCCGTGATGTCGAAATCCTCGCCGCCGTCCTGTTCCCGGTTGGCCCGCTCGGCGCAGACCGCGACGATGGTCCCGGCCGGGAAGGTGACCCCGCGGTGCTCGAGGTCGGCGGTGCAGATCCGCGCGGTGAACGGGGTGATCGGCTCGGCCCGGAGCACCTCGTCCACCGCCCGCGCGATCCGCTCCGGCTGCTCGCGCAGCAGCTCCCACTGCCGCGGGTGCGCGGCGAACAGCCGCATCGCGTGCGACAGCTGGGCCTGGGTGGTGTCGACGCCGCCCGCGATGACGTTGAGCACCAGGTTGACGCACTCGTCATGGGACAGCCGGTCGCCGCGGTCCTCGGCGGCCAGCAGGGCGGTGACCAGGTCTTCCCCCGGCTCGGCCCGGCGCCGTTGCAGCAGGCCCTCGACGTAGGCCGTGAGCTCGATGACCGCCCGCTCGATCTGCGGCACCTCGCTGGCCAGGGCCCGGATGTCAAACTGCCGCTGCACCAGGCTCGACCACCCGTGCAGCCGGGGCGCGTCGGTGTCCGGGGCGCCGAGCACGGCGGCGATGGTCAGCGACGGGTACGGCTTGGCCAGCGCCGCGACCAGATCGCAGCTCTCGGCCGGGCCGATGGCGGCCCATAGCCGGGCGAGGAACCCGCGCATGGCCGGCCGCCACCGGTCGGCGGCCCGGGGGGTGAACGCCGGCCCGACCAGGGCGCGCAGCCGCCGGTGCCGTTCTCCCTGCTGGTTGAGGATGTTGGCGTCGATCTGCTCCCGCAGCGGCCCGCCGGTGACGCCGAACAGGTCCGCGATCTCCCGGCCAGGGAACGCCGTCTCCCGGGCGCGCAGGAAGAACTCGCCCGCCTCGCGGTCGAGCACCAGGAACGCCAGCGGCGAGCTGGCCAGCCAGCCCTGGGCGCGCAGATCGGCGAGCAGCCGGTGGTACCGGTCGCCGGCGAGCTCCTCCGACGTCAGGTCGATGCTCGGCAGGTCCAGCTCGGTCACCAGGGTCATCGGGATCCGTCCAGCTCGCGGAGGAAGGCGATCATCGCGCCGCTGACCTCGTCCGGCCGCTCCTGCTGGGTCCAGTGGCCGCAGCCCTCCAGCAGCACGGGCTCGCGCAGGGCCGGCGCGCACTCGCGCAGCCGGGGCAGCATCGGGCGCCCGCCGGAGAAGGCCACCACCAGGTCCCGGTTCCCGGCCAGGAACAGGGCCGGGACGGTGACCGGGGCGTGATGCCAGGGCGCGGTGAGCTCCCAGTTGCGGTCCAGGTTGCGGTACCAGTTCAGCGGGCCGGCGAAGCCCGCGTCCCGGTACTCGGCGGCGAACACGTCGATGTCGTGGCCGGTCAGCCAGGAGGGCAGGCCCTGGCCGGCGGCCGGCGCGGCGCACATGTCGAGGAACCCGCCGCCCGGCGGGACGACCGGCAGCCCGGCCGGCGCGTCGCCGGACGCGCTGTAGAGCACCCGGGTGAACGTCTCGCGCAGGTCCCGGCCGAGCTCCGCCTCGGCCACGCCGGGCTGCTGGAAGTACACCATGTAGAAGCCGTCCCCGAGCCGGGCTCGCATCGTCGCGACCGGCGGGCTGCTCCCCCGCGGCCGGTACGGGACGCTGAGCCCGATCACGCCGCGGACCCGGTCCGGGCGCAGCAGCGCGGCGTGCCAGGCCACCGGCGCGCCCCAGTCGTGCCCGGCCACGACGGCCTGCCGCTCACCGAGCGCGTCCATCAGCGCGATGACGTCGCCGGTCAGGTGCAGGATCGTGTACTGGTCCGCGGCGGCCGGGCGATCGGTCCGGCAGTAACCGCGCTGATCGGGGGCCACCGCGTGGAAGCCGGCCCCGGCCAGGGCGGTGAGCTGGTGCCGCCACGAGTACCAGCACTCCGGGAACCCGTGCAGCAGCAGGACCAGCGGGCCCTCTCCCGCCTCGGCCACGTGCACGCGCAGCCCGCGCGCGTCCAGGTACCGGTGCCGCACCCCCGGCAGGTCGTCTCCGGGCCGGTGACCGGCGGGCTCCCGGGAGGAGCGGCCGGCGGGCCGGCCGTCCTGGTGCAGCGCCATGCTCGGAGGATAACGGTGCGGCGGAGCGAGCCGGAAGACCCGTGCCGCCCGCCGCGGGGGGCGAGCATAACGTACCTTTATGGCCGATTGCAGGTACATAGGAGGTCGGCACGGTCCATGCTGTATTCCAGGGAATCGTCCGCCTGAGGGGGGCTAGTGGGCCGCAGGCTGCTTCGACTGGAGATCCCAGTCATCCCCGAGCGAGGGATGTTCCGGATCCATGACCCGGCGGTTGACCCGGACGCGCCGGGCGGGCCTGTGCCGCCCATCACCGGGCTGATCAGCACCAGCCGGGAGCAGATGCTCGTCGCCTGTGCCCAGGAACACGTCAGCGTGCAGCTCACGATCGAGGAGTGGGACGACGCGCCGCCGCCGTTCAGCGACGGCTACGAGGACGAGGCCAAGTGCGTGCTGTACCTGCGCGGGCAGCTCAGCGTGATGGACACCAGCCGGGTCGACCCGGTCATCGGGGGCGTCCGGCTGGCCGGCGGCGTCGGCGACTACGGGGTCCACGTCTACACCCGCAACCGGGCCGAGGCCGTCCGTCGCTACGCGGCGCTGTTCAAGATGAACGCGGACCCTCTGGGCGATGAGTTCCAGCAGGCGCGCAAGAAACTCGAAGGGCTCGAGCAGTACCTGGTCCAGGTCTGGCGCGAGTCATGACGCCAGCGCGGGACCGCGGCCAGCGGGGTTCCCGGCCGGGCCGGTCAGGGGTGAGCTGACCCGGAGCGTCCCGATGCCGGGGCCGACGTCTTGGTCACGTGCGTCGTGGCCGAGCGCCCGGTCAGGCCCGACCGGAACGGCGTGAGCGCGTAGACCGCGAGCGACACCGCGGCGATCACGACCAGAGCCAGGAACGACAGCACGATCCTGGCCCGCCGTGACCGCACCAGCGTGGGCAGGCCGGGCCGGCCGAACGAGGTAAGCCTGGACGCCAGCATCGGATCCTCGTCGGCCAGCTTGCGCTCCATCTCGTCGAGGATGCGCTGCTCCTCCATGGACAGTGCCATGGCCCACCTCCGCACCACTTCCGGCCAACGCGCCCCGCCGGGCAGGGTTGGGATCCACTTCTACTATCCCCCGCTTGATGAGCTTTTACCCGCGCTTTGCTGCCGGACGGCAAGACGCGCCGGCCAATCTCCGGCCCGCCGCCCCGACGGCGGACTGCTACCCGACGGCTTGCCGGGATCGCGCGGCCGGCCCGGGAGGTCACGGCGCTGCCGCCATCTCTGCCGTGGTGAGCACGCAATGGGTGCCGCGGTAGATGGTCGGCATGCACTTGTTGCAGTGGATGCACAGCGATCTCGTCCCTGGATCGGCCCGCATGCGCCGGAGCAGATCGGGCTCGCGCAGCAGCGCCCGGGCCATGGCCACGAACGCGAAGCCCTCGGCCATGGCCCTGTCCATCGTCTCCTTGCGGGTGATCCCGCCGAGGAGGATGAGCGGCAGCCTGACGGCGGCGCGGAACTGGCGGGCCCGGTCCAGGAGGTAGGCCTCCTGGTAGGGATAGCTGTGCAGGAAGCGGCCGCCGCCGAGCCTGATGCCCAGCCGGACCGGCTGGCGGAACTGGGCGGCGAACTCCCGGACCGGCGCATCCCCGGTGAACAGGTACATCGGGTTGAGCAGGGAACTGCCCGCGGTGAGCTCGAGCGCATCCGCGCTCCCGTCCGCTTCCAGCCAGCGGGCGACCTGGATGCTCTCGTCCAGCCAGAAACCGCCGGGCACCCCGTCGTCCATGTTGAGCTTGATGATGACGGCGAGGTGGCCGCCGACGGCGTCGCGCACCGCCCGCGCGACGTCGCGGGCGAGGCGGGCCCGGTTGGCCAGCCCGCCCCCGAATTCGTCGCGGCGCCGGTTGAGCCGCGGGCTGAGGAACGAGCTGATCAGGTAGTTGTGTCCGAAGTGCAGCTCCACCGCGTCGAAACCGGCTTCGCGCGCGGTGACCGCGGCCTCGGCGTGAGCACGGGTGATCCGGCGCAGGTCGGCCGGTGCCGCGGCCCTGATCATCCGCATGCTCACGGGGCTGAGACGGCGCGAGGGCGCGAGCGCGGGCAGCCGGTTGGAGGTGGCGTCGGCGACCGGGCCGGCGTGGCCGATCTGCGCGCTGACCGCGGCGCCCTCGGCGTGCACGGCGTCGGTGAGCCGCCGCAGCCCGGGCCGGGCTTCCGGTCGCATCCAGATCTGATGCCGGTCCGTGCGGCCCTCGGGCGACACCGCGCAGTAGGCCACCGTGGTCATGCCGGCGCCGCCCCGGGCAACGCTCAGGTGGAAGTCGATCAGCTCGTCGGTGACCAGCGCCCGGGGAGTCATGCCCTCGAAGGTCGCGGCCTTGATGATCCGGTTGCGCAGGCCGACCGGGCCCAGCCGCGCGGGCGCGAACACGTCAGGCGGGGCCGCGGCGTTCATCCCGCCAGCCGATCCCCGGCCGGTTCCGTTGCCAGCGCTGTCGCGATGATGCGATCGAGTACAACACGCTCCTCGTCGCTCGTTCAAGACCGTGCGCTCGGAGCGCGTTTGAGGTAATCGAACAGTTATTCTAAACTGGCCCGCATGCGATGGGACAGCCTCCGCCTGAGCGGCGACCGGGAGGCCGGGACGGCGGGATCCGCGTCGGCCCCGGCGCTGTTCGAGCGGGACGCGGTGGCCCGGACGTTCGATACCCCCGGGTTCCGCGGGATGACGTTCTTCGAGGTGCACGCCCGCTCGATCATCAACCAGGTCCCCCCGGCCTCCCGGATGGCCTTCCGCTGGACGATAAATCCCTACCGAGGTTGTAGCCACTCGTGTGTTTACTGCATGAGCGGCGGCACGCCGATCTTGATGGCCGACGGGCGCACCAAGCCCCTGGCCCACGTCCGCCCGGGTGATGCCATCTACGGCACGGTCCGGCGCGGCGCCTGCCGGCACTACGTGATCACCGAGGTGCTCGCGCACTGGTCCACGATCAAGCCCGCTTACATGATCACGCTAGAGGACGGGACCCGGCTGTTCGCCAGCGGCGAGCACCGGTTCCTGAGCGACCGCGGCTGGAAACACGTGACCGGCACCGAGCAGGGCGCGGGCCGCCGTCCCCATCTGAGCGTCGGCAACGAGCTCATGGGCGTCGGCGCGTTCGCCGAGCCGCCCAAGAAAAACCCCGACTACCGCCGCGGCTACCTGTGCGGCATGATCCGCGGCGACGCCAATATGGCAATCAGGACATCCGGCCGGGAGCAGGTGCAGTTCATCCAGCGGCTGATCGAGTGGCCGCACTCGCCGACACCGGACTGGCGCAAGGGTTTCCTGGCCGGCATCTTCGATGCCGAGGGCAGCTGCAGCCGGGGCGTGTGGCGGGTCTCCGCCACCGACCGGCAGATCATCGACCGGACCGTCTCCTCCATGAGAGCGCTGGGCTTCGACGTCGTGACCGAGAACCTCCACCGGCCGAACGGCCTCAGCTGTGTCCGGCTGCGGGGCGGGCTGCGGGAGGTGCTCAGGTTCTTCCACACCACGGACCCGGCCATCACCAGGAAGCGCTCCATCGACGGCATGGCGATCAAGAGCGACGCCCGGCTCCGCGTCACCTCGGTCGAGCCGATGGGCCTGGACCTGGAGATGTTCGACATCACCACGGGCACCGGCGACTTCATCGCCAACGGCGTGGTGAGCCACAACTGCTTCGCCCGGAATACGCATACCTACCTCGACCTGGACTCCGGGCACGACTTCAACTCGAAGATCGTGGTCAAGGTGAACGCGCCGGACCTGGCCCGGCGGGAGCTGGCCGCGCCGAAGTGGCGGGGCGAGCATGTGGCCATGGGCACGAACGTGGACTGCTATCAGCGCGCCGAGGGCCGCTACCGGCTGATGCCCGGCATCATCGGCGCGCTGAAGGACGCGGCCAACCCGTTCTCGATCCTGACCAAGGGCACCCTGATCCTGCGCGACCTGGATCTGCTGGCCGAGGCGGCGGAGGTCACCGACGTCGGCCTCAACGTCTCGGTGGGATTTGTCGATAAATCGATTTCTCGATCTGTCGAGCCGGGAACGCCGAGCCCGGAACGCCGGCTCGGGGTCTGCGCCGCGCTGACCCAGCGCGGCCTGCGCTGCGGGGTGCTGATGGGCCCGGTGCTGCCGTTCCTGACCGACTCCCCGGCCCAGCTCGACGCGACCGTCCGGCTGGCCGCCGACGCCGGGGCGGCCAGCATCACCCCGGTCGTGCTGCACCTGCGGCCCGGCGCGCGCGAGTGGTTCCTGCGCTGGCTGGGCGAGAATTTCCCGGACCTGGCGGACGCCTACCGGGACCTGTACGGCCGCGGCGCCTACGCGCCCAAGTCCTACCAG
>JASHUI010000660.1:0-4716 GCA_030040095.1 Streptosporangiaceae bacterium
CACTGGACGATCGAGCTGCGCGGCGACTGCGGCCCGGGCGCCCCGGCCCCGGCCGAGCGGGTGGTCGGGGCCGCCCTGGATGCGGGGGTGCTGATCGCGGCCGGCGGGGACGAGGCGTCGGTGTTCATCGCCCCGCCCCTGAACGTGGCGGACAGCGAGATGGACGTGATCCTGCGCGCCCTCGACCGCGCGCTGTCCGTGGCCGACGCCGCGCTGTCCGAGCGTCAGGAGCCGTGACCCTCGACCTCGCACGCGCGGCGCAGACCGAACTCCGCCGTCAGCCGCTCGAACTCGGCGGCCAGCTCGGCCGTGCCGGCAGGATAGCTCTGCCACGCCGGACGGCACCTCGCGTCCGCGGCGCCCGCGGCGTCCGCGGTGCGGAGGTCGCCCGTGCCGGTGTCGCCGGTGCCGGTGTCGCCGGTGTCGGCTTCGGCGGCGAACAGCCGGGCGTCGACCCGGATCGGCGCGTCCGCGACGGCGGCCAGGGTCACCGCGTCGCTGGGCCTGGCGTCGATCTCGCTCGGCCCGGCCGGCCCGTCCACCAGCACCACCGCGTAAAAGGTGCCACCGTCCAGCCGGGTGATCCTGGCCTCGGTGGCCCGGGCGCCCGCGGCGGCCAGCAGGCGGGCGGCCAGCTGGTAGGTCATCGGCCGCGGGGTCTCGACCGCCTCGAGGACCAGCGCGAGCGCGATGGCTTCGGTTGGCCCGATCCAGATCGGCAGCCGTCCCCGGCCGTCGGCCGCCTCGAGCACCATCACGTGGACGCGCGTGGCCGGGTCGCCGTCGGCCCGCCGCACGTCGGCCACGGACACATCGACCCACTCTTGCGCGCTGGTCGTCGCGGTCATCGTGGTTTCCTCCCTGACGTCGACGAGCGGGGCGAGCCTCGGGGCGAGGGCCGCCCTGGCCTGGTGCAGCCGGGACTTTACCGCCCCGACGGAGACGCCGAGTTCCGCCGCCACCTCGCGGTGGCTCAGGCCCTGCAGGTAGAACAGGAACACCGCTTCCCGCTGCCCGTCGGCCAGCCCGGCGATCGCGGCCCTGACCCGGACCGCCAGGTCGGCCAGCTCGGCTAGCTCGTCCGGCCCGGCGCCAGCGCCGGGCCGGTCCTGGTGCGCTGGCGCGGGCCGCTCCGGGCGCAGCTGCCGAAGCCAGCGCCGGGAGACGTTCAGCGCGATCCCGCAGAACCAGGGGCCGAACCGGTCGGCGCTGCGCAGCCGGTCCAGCCCGGTCATGGCCGTGACCGCGGCCTCCTGGACGGCGTCCCTGGCCAGGTCGTCCGAGCCGAGCACCCGGGCCGCCAGCAGCGTGGCGGTGCGCTGATGGCGCCGCACCAGCTCCGCGAACGGCTCCCGGGCACCGCCCAGCGCCGCGCGGACCAGGTCCGCGTCGCAGGCCTCGCGGTCCCGTTGCTGTTCCACGCCTCATAGTGCCCCCAGCGGGCCCCTGGGTTAGCCACCGGGCCCTGCGGGCCGGCGGCGAAAAATCGTGCGAGGGCCGGCCGGGACCTCAACTAGGCTTCGTTGACATGCCGCTGGTGGTGACCGACCTGTACCGCTACCCGGTCAAGTCGTGCCGGGGCCAGCGGCTCGGCGACGCCGCGGTCGAGCCGTGGGGCCTGGCCGGGGATCGCCGGTGGATGGTCGTGGACGCCGGCGGCGAGGTGGTGACCGCGCGGGAGCGGCCACCGATGCTGCTGGTCACGCCGAGGCTGGCGGACGGCGCGCTGGTGCTGACCGGGCCCGGCCGGCCGGACCTGACGGTGCCGGTGCCCTCGGGCGACGAGCTGATCCCGGTCACCGTGTGGAACAGCAAGCTGCTGGCCGCTCCGGCCTGCGCCGCCGCGGACGACTGGTTCAGCGAGGTGGTCGGCGAGCCGGTGCGGCTGGCCTACCTGGACGACCCGACGCGGCGGCCGACCAATCCGGCCTACAGCCGGCCAGGCGACCGGGTCTCGTTCGCCGACGGCTACCCGCTGCTGCTCACGGCCGAGGGCTCTCTTGCGGTGCTGAACGAGCACATCGCGGCCGGCCCGCTGGCGTCCGAGGGGCCGCTGCCCATGCGGCGGTTCCGGCCCAGCGTCGTCGTGGCCGGGGCCACCCCGTGGACCGAGGACGCGTGGCGGCTGGTGCGCATAGGAGACGTCGCGTTCCGGGCGGTCAAAGGGTGCGACCGGTGCGTGCTGACCACGATCGACCCGGACACCGCGGCCCCGGGCAAGGAGCCGATCGCGACGCTGGCCAGGATCCGGCGCTGGGACGGCAAGGTCTGGTTCGGGATCAACCTGATCCCGGACACGCCGGGCGGCGACGCCTCGATCCGGGTCGGCGACCGGGTCGAGGTGCTGGAGCGCGACGACAGCGCGGACGGCCCGCTGCGCTGACACGCTGACGCCGGCCGGCGAGCGCGGGCCGCGGCGGTCACGGCCTCACTGCGTCTCGCGCACCCCGGGACGGCCGGTCACGTACAGCCCGATCGCGTAGCTCAGCAGGGCCACGCCGGTGGCCAGTGCCATGCCCAGGGACGCGGCGTTCGTGCCGTCATGCACGAAGCTGGCCCCGTACCCCGCGGCGGCCAGGATGGCCAGCAGGCCCACGGACGAGGTCACGATCGAGGCCCGGTGCCGCGCGATCGCGGCGCGCATGATCATGGACAGCGCCATCAGGATCAGCAGCAGGCCGAGTACGGTGTGCACGGCCAGGGCCGGCCCGCAGGTGAACGCCTTCCCGATGCCGCGCCCTCCGCTGCCTGCCGCGGGGAGGCTGACGTAGAGGCTGACGCCCGCGCCGAGGCCGTACTGGATCAGCAGCAGGATCACGGCGGCCAGGTTGCCCCGGGCCAGGTTCTCGCGCCAGTGACCCGGCCTGCTGGTCGCCGCCGCGCCCCGCGCGGCCTGGTTCATTTCCATGGCCGGGCACCTCCCGGGCGCCGCCCGCACGGCAGCCGGGCGGCCAGAAGCGGAGTCAGCCACCACACGGGCCACCACCCTACTCCGCCACCGTGGAGCCCGCCCGGGCTCAACCCGCCCCGCCCGGGTCCGCCGGGCTCAACCCGCCCCGCCCGGGTCCGCCGGGCTCGCCCGGGGCCGGCCGGCCTCGGCCGGGGTCGGCCGACCTCGGCCGATAGGCTGGCCGGCACATGACTGCCAGCCCCCGCGCCCCCCACACGCCTGGCGTCCGCAGCGGGGCACACCGTCGCCCGATCCTGATCGGGCTGATGATGACCACGGGGCTGTCCGCCGTCGACACCACCATCGTCTCCACGGCGATCCCGCAGGTCGTCCACGACCTCGGCGGTTTCACGCTGTTCAGCTGGGTGTTCTCCAGCTACCTGCTGACCCAGACCGTGACGATCCCGATCTACGGCAAGCTGGCCGACCACTGGGGGCGCAAGCCGATCCTGATCGCCGGCTCCGTCATCTTCCTGGCCGGGTCCGCGCTGTGCGCCTCGTCGGCCAGCATGATCAGCCTGATCTGCTTCCGCGGGCTGCAGGGCCTCGGCGCCGGATCGATCAACGCCACGGTCAACACGCTGGCCGGCGACCTGTACGAGATCGAGGAGCGAGGCCGCGTCCAGGGCTGGCTCTCCAGCGTGTGGGGCGTCTGCGCGGTGTTCGGCCCGGCGCTCGGCGGGTCGCTGGCCGAGTACGCGTCGTGGCGGTGGATCTTCCTGATCAACCTGCCCGTCGGCGCCGCGGCGATCGCGCTGCTCTCGCGCCACCTGCACGAGCGGGTGGTCAGGACCCGGCACCCGATCGACGCGGCCGGCGCCCTGGCGGTCCTGCTGGCCGCGGGCGCGCTGATGTTCGGCCTGCTCCAGGGCGGCGTGGCCTGGTCCTGGTGGTCGCCGCCGAGCGTCGCGGTCTTCGCCGTGGCCGTCGCGGCCGCCGGGGCGGCAGTCGTCGCCGAGCGACGTGCCGCCGAGCCGATCCTCCCGGCGTGGCTGTGGCGACGGCGGGCGCTGGCCGGGTCCGGGCTGGCCAGCGCCGGCCTCGGCCTGCTGGTCATCGGGCCGACCACGTTCCTGCCCAGCTACGGCCAACTGGTGCTCGGCCTGGGCGCGGTGGCCGCGGGCGCCGTGCTGGGCACGATGAGTTTCGGCTGGCCGCTGGCCACCTCGCAATCGGCCCGGCTGTTCCTGCGGCTCGGCTTCCGCGACACCGCGCTGATCGGGGCCGGGATCTGCCTGGCGGCCGTGGCGGGGTTCCTGCTGCTGCCGGTCCAGGCCCAGGTGTGGCAGCCGGTCGCGGACACGTTCGTGCTCGGCGCGGGCCTCGGGCTGCTCTCGGTCGCCACCGTGGTCGGCGCCCAGTCCACCGTGGGCTGGGACCAGCGCGGCGTCGTCACCGGCTCGGTCATGTTCTGCCGCTACCTCGGCCAGAGCCTGGGCGCGGCGATCTTCGGCGCGATCTTCAACTCCACCCTCAACGCCCGGCTGCGCGGCGCGCCGCCCCGGCTCCGGCCGTACCTGCCGGGCAGCGTCAGCGGCATCAGCGCCACGATCGGCCGGACCAGCGGCGCGGGCCCGGCGCTCGGCTACCTGCGGTCGGCCATCTCCGCCGCGACCCACGACGTCTACCTGGGCCTGGTCGTCTGCGCGCTGGCCTCGATCGCGGCCATCGTCGTCATCCCCCGGCGGGTGACGCCGGCCGCCTCCGGTCGGCCGGCCGAGGAGCCGGCCGCCGAATCCCGGTTAACGCCAGCCAGCGCCCGCCGG
>JASHUI010000661.1:0-8383 GCA_030040095.1 Streptosporangiaceae bacterium
CTGGTCAACCAGCTCAGCGTCTACCACAACATGTTCCTCAACCGGGAGCGGGTGCGCTGGCCGCTGCTCAGCAACAGGACAATGAAGCGCCTGGCCCGGCAGTACCTCGACGAGATGGGCGTGAACATCGCGAACGTCGAGGCCGATGTGGCGGCGCTGTCCGGCGGCCAGCGCCAGGCCATCGCGGTGGCCCGTTCGGTGTTCACCCAGGCCAAGATCCTGCTCCTGGACGAGCCGCTGGCGGCCATGGGCGCCAAGGAGGCGGCGCTCATCCTCGACCTGGTCAGGGACCTGAAGAGCAAGGGCGAAGTGTCGATCGTCATCATCGCGCACAACTACGGACAGGTGCTGGAGATCTGTGACCGGGTCAACCTGCTGCAGCACGGCGAGATCACCTTCGACAAGCCCTCCAAGGATACGTCGGTTCAGGAACTGAACGACATCGTCATCGCCGAGTACCGCAGGGCGCTGGAGCAGAGACACAGCGCGGCCAGCTGACCAGGCCGGGCCGGCCGTTGACCTAGCCTGCAGGGCATGGAGCGCCTCGACCGGCAGATGCGGTTCGTCATGGAGATCGACAAGCTGAAGGGCGTGCTGCGGCAGACCATGCTGGCCGGGCCGGGCCGGCGGGAGAACTCGGCCGAGCACTCCTGGCACCTGGCGGTCATGGCCATGACCCTGGCCGAGCACGCTCCGCCGGGCGCCGACATCGGGCGGGTGACCGCGATGCTGCTGCTGCACGACCTGGTCGAGATCGATGCCGGTGACCTGTTCGCCTACGCCGACGAGGCGCGGCAGGCCAGGCAGGCGCGGGCGGAGCGAGCCGCCGCCGACCGGATCTTCGCGCTGCTTCCGCCCGATCAGGCCGCCAGCCTGCGCGGCCTCTGGGAAGAGTTCGAGGAGCGCCGGACCCCGGCGGCCAGGTTCGCCCGCGGCTTGGACCGGCTGCAGCCCATGCTGGCGAACCTCACGGCCGGCGGCGGGACCTGGAAAGAGCACGGCATCACCGCCGACCAGGTTCTGGGGATGGTCCGGCTGATCGAGGAAGGCTCGCCCGCTCTGGGCCGGTACGCCAGGGACCTCGTGGGCCGTGCCGTGCGGGATGGCCTCCTGGCCCCGCCCCACGGCGCCTTCGGCCCGGCCTAGACGGCGCGCGAACGCGTCCAGGACCTCGCCATGGCGCGGTCAGGATTCGCCGCCGGTAGTGGCCATCAGGAGCCGGCGTGCTCGTCCGCCGCGGAGCGGGCGGCCCGGCCGTCCGGATGCGCCGCGGCGGCCGGCCGCCGCGGCGCCGGGTGCTCGACCAGGGCTATCACCCGGCTCGACATGAAGCGGGCGGTACGCACCGCAGCGCCGCCTCGGGTCAGCTCGCTGACCTCGATCAGCCCGCGCCGGTTGACCACCTCGACCCGGCGCCCGGCCCGGGTGGCCGCGACCTCATAGGTCTTGGTCACGTCGCCGGCGTCGACAACGATCTCGACCTTGTCACCCTTCATGGCTGGCCTCTCGGGCGGCACGGGCAAATCAGACTCGGCGGCGAAAACGCCCACCTCTACACGGGTAGGGGTACCCGCAACGTCACCGCCCGCAACCCCGCGGCTAGAAGAAGATCAGCTTCGCCGCGGAGATGACCCCGATCGCCGCCACGAACAGCCGCAGCGCCAGCGGCGGCAGGCGGCGCCCGAACCTGGCCCCGAGCAGCCCGCCGACCGTGGACCCGGCGGCGATCAGCGCCGCGGCCGTCCATGAGACGTGCGCCAGCGCGATGAACACCACGGCCGCCGTGCCGTTGACGATTCCCACCAGGACGTTCTTGGCACCATTGACGCGCTGCATCGTCTCGTCGAGAAAGCTGCCGAGCAGCCCGATCACAAGAACGCCCTGGGCGGCACCGAAATACCCGCCGTACGCGCCGGACAGGCAGACGCCGAGCGACAGCAGCGGCCCGGCCCGGCCCGGCCTGCGCCTGTGATCGTCGGCCCGGCTCCTGAGCCGCGCGCTCAGCCACGGCTGCGCCAGCACCAGCGCGCAGGAGATCAGGATCAGCACCGGGACGACCATCCGGAACGCGCTCGACGGCAGGGTCAGCAGCGCGAGCGCCCCGGCCACCGCGCCGATCGCCCCGGCCACCCCGAGCCTGAGCAGGCGACCACGCTGCCCGGCCAGTTCGCGCCGGTAGCCGAAGCCCCCGCTCGCGTTGCCCGGCACGAGCCCGATGTTGTTCGACACGTTGGCGATGACCGGCGGAAAGCCGAACGCCAGCAGCGTGGGAAACGTGATCAGCGACCCGGAACCTACGACGGCGTTGACCCCGCCCGCGGCGGTTCCCGCGGCAAGGATCGCCAGCGCCTCACCAGGACCCAAATGATCCTCGCATGATCAAGATCGTAGGGGAACAGGCCCTGTCCGGCCCCGGCCCGATCATGTGACGTTCCCCACGTGCGCCCCTGCCGCCCGCGAGCCGGAGCACGGCCATCCGACGAGGCCGGAGCAGGTCAGCGCACCCGCCCGGCCCGGGCGGTCCAGCGTGCGCCACGGTGTTCGATCACCAGCGGCACGCCGAAGCACTTGGACAGGTTGCGCTCGGTGAACACCTCGGGGAGCGGCCCGGCCGCGAGGACCGTGCCCTTGCGCAGCAGCATCGCGCTCGTGAACCCCTCAGGCACCTCCTCGACGTGGTGCGTGACCATGACGATCATGGGGGCCTTCGGGTCGGCGGCCAGCGCGGAGACCCGCCGGAGCAGGTCCTCGCGTCCGCCCAGGTCCAGCCCGGCCGCGGGCTCGTCGAGCAGCAGCAGTTCCGGATCGGGCATCAGCGCGCGGGCGATCTGGACTCGTTTGCGCTCGCCCTCCGACAGGGTGGCGAACCGGCGCCGGATCAGGTGCGCGCAGCCGAGCGCGTCGAGCAGTTCGACCGCGCGGGTCACGTCGAACGAGTCGTAGTCCTCGGCGTGGCGGCCAAGGATCCCGTATGAGGCGGTCAGCACCAGGTCGATGACCTTCTCCGCGGGCGGCACCTGGTCGGCCACGAGCGCGCTGGCGAACCCGATCCGGCTGCGCAGGTCCTGCAGGTCCGCGTCGCCGAGGGGCTCGCCGAGGATCTCCGCCGTACCCTCGGTCGGCGTCAGCATCGCCCCGGCGACCTGGAGCAGGGTCGTCTTGCCCGCCCCGTTGGGACCGATGACCACCCAGCTCTCGTCGCTGCGGACGGTCCAGTCGACGTCCCTGAGCAGCATCGACCTCTCGTACCGGACTCCGACCCCGCGAAGCCGCAGTACCTCGTCCGACATGCGGCTCCCTCCCGGCACTCCGTGATCCTCGGCTCGAATCCCGCGTGCGCCGCCGCGCCGCTCTGCCGGGGTCGGGCCAAATTATCTCTCGAGCTGCCTTACGGCAAATAGGGCGGCCTGGGTCCGGTCGGCGACGCCGAGCTTGGCCAGCACCGAGCTGACGTGCGTCTTGACGGTCTTCTCGGATACCCGCAGCAGCCTGGCGATCTCCCGGTTGGACCGGCCGTCGGCGATCTGGGCCAGTACCTCGCGCTCGCGGCCGGTGAGCGCGCCGATGCCGCGCACGGCCGACGCCGTCGTGCCCGAGCGCAGCAGCGACCCCGCCGCCTCCGGCGCGAGCAGCGTGTTGCCGTCGTGCACCGACCGCAGGGCCCGGACCAGCGCGTCCGGATCCACGTCCTTGTACAGGAAGCCCGCGGCGCCCGCCTGGACGGCCAGCGTCACCAGCGCCCGGTCCGACGCGCTGGTCAGCACCAGGGCCCGGGTGGCCATTCCGGAATCCCGCAGCTCCCGCAGCACCTCGATGCCGTCCATGCCCGGGAGCTTGATGTCCAGCAGGATCACGTCCGGCTTCAGCTCCGCCGCCATGGCCACGGCCTGCTCACCGTCGGCGGCCTCACCGATCACGTCGATGTCGTCCTGCACGCTGAGCAGGACCTGCAGCCCCTGCCGGACGACCGGATGATCGTCGGCGATCAGCACGGTGATCCGCCCCGTCATGAGGACCCCGCCCCCGCCGCGACGGGAAGCTCCAGCCGCACCAGCGTTCCCTCCCCGGGCGCCGAACGCACCGTCAGCGTGCCGGCCACCGACGCCGCGCGCTCACGCATGGAGGCCAGGCCCAGGCCGCCAGACGGGGCCGCGGCCACGAACCCGCGCCCTTGATCGGCGACCTCGAGGATTACCCGGCGCCGCCGGGCGAACAGCGACACGCAGATCGTGGTCGCGCCAGAGTGCCGCAACGCGTTGTGCAGCGCCTCCTGGGCCACCCGGTAGACCGCGGTCTCCCGCTGCGCTCCCAGCGCGGGCAGCTCGGGGTCCGCGTGGAACCCCACCTCGACCCCGTGGGTCCGGCCCGCGAGCACCGCGTAGCTGCGCAGCGAGCCGGCCAGCCCGCCCGCGGCCAGGTCCGGCGGCGCCAGCCCGTCGATCACCGCCCTGAGCTCGGCATGGGCCTGGCCGCTCAGCGTGGCCACGCTCTGGATCTCGGCGACGGCCCGGTCCGGGTCCCGGCCGACCAGCACCTCGGCCGCCCGGGCCTTGACCCGGATGCTGAAAAGCTTCTGCGAGACCGCGTCATGCAGCTCCCGGGCCAGGCGGGCCCGCTCCTCGAGCACGGACAGCTCCCGGCCGCGCTCGTAGAGCCTGGCGTTGGTCAGCGCGATCGCGGCATGCGACGCGAACAGCCCGAGCAGCCGCTCGTCCCGCTCGGTGAACCCGCCGGGCCGGCGCTTGCACGAGGCGAAGATGATGCCGAGCACCTCGCGACCGTCCCGGATCGGGACACCCAGGAAGTCCGACATGTCGGGGTGGGCCGGGGGCCAGCCTTCGAACCGGGCGTCGGCGCGAATGTCGGGCACCCGGATCGGCCGTCCCTCGCGCAGCAGCGCGCCCAGCATGCCGTGCTGCCGCGGCAGCGGCCCGATCGCCTTGCGCTGGGCTTCCGGTATCCCGTCCACGATGAACTCGGCGAACGACCCGTGGTCGTCGGGGACTCCGAGCGCGGCGTACCTGGCCTGCATGAGCGAGCGGGCCGACCTGACGATCACCTGCAGCACGTCGCGGGTGGACAGCTGCCGGGCCACGGCCAGCACCACCTGGCTAACCCGCTCCAGCACGTCGTCCTGGCTGCCCGGCCCCCCGGCCGGGCCGCCGCGGCGCCGCTCCTCGCTCACATACCGCACGCTACCGGCGTCGCGGGCCGCGCGGACCAGCCGCAGGTCCTAGGACCATCGGACCAGGCCGGTCCCGACGCGCGCCCGATGCGCCGCGCCGACCACGCTGCCTAGCGTGAGGACCATGACGAACACGAAGAACGCCGTGGTCACCGGGGCGTCCCGCGGGCTCGGCCTGGCGCTGGCCCGCGGGCTGGCCGCCGAAGGCTGGTCGCTGGTCATCGATGCGCGAGACGGCGAGGCGCTCCGCGTGGCGGCCGCCGGCCTGCCCGGCGGGGCCCGGGTGATCGTGCTGCCCGGCGACGTCACCGATCCCGTCCACCGCGCCGACATCGCGCGGGCCGCGGCCGGCCTCGGCGGGCCCGACCTGCTGATCAACAACGCGGGCACCCTGGGCGCCAGCCCGCTTCCGTCGATGGCCGACTACCCCATCGCCGAGCTGCGGGCCGCCTTCGAGGTCAACGTGCTGGCGCCGGTCGCGCTCACCCAGCTGCTGCTGCCCGGGCTGCGCCGGCGCGGCGGCGCGGTCCTGAACATCACCTCCGATGCCGCCGTGGAGCCCTACGCGGGCTGGGGCGGCTACGGGGCGGCCAAGGCCGCCCTGGAGCAGGCCAGCAACGTCCTGGCCGCCGAGGAGAACCTGGTCCGCGTCTGGTGGGTCGACCCGGGCGACCTGCGCACCCAGATGCACCAGCTGGCATTCCCCGGGGAGGACATTTCCGACCGGCCGCTCCCCGATAGTTCAGTCGGCGCGTTCAAGAAACTCATCGGTGAACGTCTGCCGAGCGGGCGCTACCGCGCCGCCGAACTGATGCCCGCCGGGACGTCCTCATGAGCCTCGACCTGGCCGACGCCCGGATCGCGCTCGATTTCACGCTGCCCCCTGAGCGCGAGGCTCACGAGCCGCCGGAGGCCAGGGGAGTGCCCAGAGACGGGGTCGCGATGCTGGTGAGCCGCGGCGGCCCCGGCGAGATAGGCCATCACGCGTTCACCGACCTGCCCGGGCTGCTGCTGCCGGGTGACCTGCTCGTGGTCAACGCCTCGGCCACGATCCCGGCCGCGGTTGCGGCGGCGGGCGGGCTGGCGGTGCACTTCTCCACGCCGCTGCCGGACGGGGACTGGCTCGTGGAGCTGCGCGCCGCGGAGGGTCCCGCGACCGTGCCGTACCCCGGCGGGTCTGCGGGCCAGCGGCTCGAGCTGCCCGGCGGGGCGGTGCTGACGCTGGGCGGGAGGTTCACTGCCCGGCTCTGGCGAGCCAGGCTGTCCACGGCGGTGCTGCCCTACCTGCTGCGCCGGGGAGAGCCGATCAGGTACTCCTACGTGCGCCGATCGTGGCCGCTCGAGGCCTATCAGACGGTCTTCGGCACCAGGCCCGGGAGCGCGGAGATGCCGAGCGCGAGCCGCCCGTTCACGCCCGCCGTCGTCTGCGCCCTGGTGGCGCGGGGGATCACGTTCGCCCCGGTCACCCTGCACACCGGTGTCTCCTCGCTGGAGGGTGACGAGGACCCCTACCCCGAGCCGTATGACGTGCCGCCCGCCACCGCCCGGCTGGTCAACCTGACCCGGCGGCATGGCGGGCGGGTGATCGCGGTGGGCACCACCGTGGTGCGGGCGCTGGAGACCGCCGCCCGGCTGCCCGGACCGCGGCAGGTGCGGCCGTCGGCCGGCTGGACCGAGCACATCGTCACGCCCGATCCCGGCAACCGGCTGCTGGCCGTCGACGGGTTGATCACCGGGCTGCACGAGCCACGCTCGTCCCACCTGCGGATGCTGGCCGCGTTCGCCGGACTCGACCTGCTCGGCCGCTGCTACGCGGCGGCGATCGACCGCGGGTACCTCTGGCACGAGTTCGGCGACCTGCACCTGGTGCTGCCCTAGCCCGACCCGTGGGCCCGCCCAATGGCTCCCGGTGGGTAGCGTGGGCAGCGCCATGTCGATGCCGCAGATGACGCTGCTTATCACCATGACCGGCCGGGACCGCCCCGGCGTGACCTCCCGCCTGTTCTCGGTCCTGGCCGGGCACGAGCTCAGCGTGCTCGACGTCGAGCAGGTCGTGATCCGCGGCCGGCTGGTCCTCGGAGTGCTGCTGGCCTGCGCCAGCGCTCCCGACCTGACCGCGATTCACCGCCAGGTGACCACGTTGGCCGCCGACCTTGGCCTGGACGCCGAGATCACGGCCGGCTCGGCCGAGCCCGCCCTGCGCCGCGGCAGCCTGCACGTCACCGTCCTCGGCCGGCCGCTGCCCCCGGCCGCGATCGCGGGCATCGCCGGGCGTATCGCCGCCAGCGGCGCGAACATCGAGCGGATCTCCAGGCTCGCCCACCGGCCGGTGACCTGCATCGAGTTCGACATCTCCGGCGCCGACCCGGCCACGCTGCGCGCCGCCCTGGCTCAGGAGTCGGTCGAGCGCGGCGTCGACGTCGCGGTCCAGCGAGGCGGCCTGCACCGGCGCGCGATGCGCCTGGTCGTGATGGACGTGGACTCGACGCTGGTCAGCGGGGAGGCCATCGACCTGCTCGCGGCCCGGGCCGGGAACCAGGAGAAGGTCGCCGAGATCACCGCGGCGGCCATGCGCGGCGAACTCGACTTCCGCGCGGCGCTGGTGGCACGGGTGGCCCTGCTCGCCGGGCTCCGGGCCTCGGTCATCGACGAGGTCCGGGCGGAGCTGCGGCTGGCCCCGGGCGCGCGCACGCTCATCCGCACGCTGCGGCGGCTCGGCTACAAGTGCGGCATCGTCAGCGGCGGCTTCACCCAGTTCACCGACGGGCTCGCCGCCGAACTCGGCCTCGACTACGCCGCGGCCAACACCCTGGAGATCGCCGACGGCGAGCTGACCGGCAAGCTCATCGGCCCGGTGATCGACCGCTCCGGCAAGGCGGCCGCGCTGCGCGACTTCGCCGCCCGGACCGGGGTCCCGCTGAGCCAGACCGTGGCGGTCGGCGACGGGGCCAACGACCTAGACATGATCGCGACCGCGGGCCTGGGCATCGCGTTCAACGCCAAGCCCGCGGTCCGGGACGCCGCCGACGCCTCGCTCAACGTCCCCCACCTGGACGCGATCTTGCACCTGCTCGGGATCTCCCGCGACGATGTCGAGGCCGCCGACGCCGAGGATCCCGCCGACGCACAAGACCGCGCCGACGCAGCGCACCGCAGCAACGCCGGGGACCGCGCCCCGGTATAACCGGCGAAGCAGAC
>JASHUI010000662.1:0-26385 GCA_030040095.1 Streptosporangiaceae bacterium
CCGGCCGGCGCCTTCTCCAGCACCAGCCGGAAGAGGACGGCCGCGTCGAGCGCGTGCACGGCCGGCCAGCGCTGGGCGCCATCGCCCGGATAGCCCGACACCCCGCTGCGGCGTGCCATCTCGGTCAGCAGGCCGGCGAATCCGCCCCTTCCTTCGTTGTGGACCGTGCGCGGCATGCGGACGGCGGCGCTGCGGACCCCCCGCGAGGCCAGGTCCAGGACCGCCGTGACAGAGCGGCTGCGGCCGCCGACCGGCCCGTCGGTCGGCAGCGGGTCGGCCTCGGTGGAGGCGCGGCCCGGGACGTAGGGCGTGCCCGAGACCGTGATGAGGGGGCGGCCGGTGTCGGCGAGTTCCTCGCCCAGGGCCGCGAGCGCGGCGCCCTCCTCGGCGACCGCCGCACCGAGGGCGGCGGGGCTGCTGAAGTTGTTGGCAAAGGCCAGGTGGATCACCCCGTCAGCGTTCGCGGCGCCGGCGCGGAGCGCGCCGAGGTCGGCGAGGTCGCCGCGAATGGCCTGCGCGCCGGCGGCACCAAGGGCCGTCGCGGACGAGTCGGAACGAGCTAGCGCGAGGACGCTGTGGCCATGGCCGAGTAGCTCGGCGACGACGGCGGAGCCGATCAGCCCGGTGCCGCCGGTGACGAAGACCTGCACGAGGTTCTCCTCAGAAGTGATGGGATTCTTGTCCCATCACTGTAGCAGGGCGATGGGACAAAGGTCGCATCACCTAGGATGGGCTCATGGCCCGATGGGAACCTGGCGCGCGGGAGAGGATGGTCCTGGCGGCCGTGGACCTGTTCACCGAGCAGGGATACGACGCCACGACGGTCGCGCAGATCGCTGAGCGCGCCGGGGTCACGAAGAGCACGTTCTTCCGGCACTTCCCCGACAAGCGCGAGCTCCTCGTGGCGGGGCAAGAGGTGTTGAGCCGGCTGCTGGCCGAGGGGATCGCGGAGGCGCCGCAGACCGCCAGCCCGCTGGAGGCGGTCGCGGCCGGGCTCGAGCGGGCGTCCAGCGCGATGGGCCCGATGAACCGCGAGCTCGGCCCCCGCCTGAAGGCAGCCATCGCCGCCAGCGCCGAGCTACAGGAGCGCGATGCCCTCAAGAGCGTGGGCCTCGCGGCGGCAATGACCAGTGCTCTCCAGGCACGGGGCGTGCCGGACCCGATCGCGCACCTTGCGGGCGAGATCGGCGTCCTCGCGTTCAAGCGGGGCTACTCCGAATGGCTGGAGGCCGACGACGACACCGCGGGCGGACTCGTGCCTTACACCGCCGCCGCCCTGCAAGACCTCCGGGCAGCGAGTGCGTCGCTCAGCTGAGTCGAGCCTGTTCCAGCGCGGCCAGTGTTTCCTCGCGGATCTGCTCCGCCGTTCGGCCCTCGGCCCACGTTTCCCAGAGAGTGTCGATGCGGCGGCTGATTCCCTCAACGGCGAGATGGTCGCTGACGATGGCGTTCATGGCCATCGTCTGCCCGTCGAGTTCATAGGGGAGGAAGACCCACGCTGACCCCTGGCTGGCGGGCTGGCCGTGCGGGCTTCGCATGACTATCCAGGACGCGCCGAGGGGCAGTGCCTGACTGAGCTGGTCATCGGTCAGGATCAGCACCTGGAAGTTGCGGAAGCCGCGGATCAGCTCGATCGTCGCCTGAATGTAGGCAGCGGCCTGTTCCTCGGTCAGGACATTGTCGGCAAGGCGTTCCATCGTGTACTGGCCGTGCTTGACCAGATCGTCGAGCGCCTCGCGGGTCACCACGTTGCGGTACCGGTATCCGTTCTCGAGGTTACGGATCATCGAAGCGCGCCTCGCCCGGTACAGGTTGAGCCGGCGGCGCAGTTCGCTGCCTGCCGGGGCCGGCCGGTGCCCCCGGCGGCGGATCTGCCCGGCGACCAGCTGTGACCGCACGTCGTAGGACATGGTGTTGAGCGGGAGCATGCGCTGGATGGAGTCCCGTCCGGCCGGGGCGTCCCAGGCACGGGTGAGTTGCTCTTCCCAGGGTTCGGCCAGCGTGCTGAACGTGCCGCCGGGCAAGACGGTGACCCACGAGAATAGCTCAGCGCCGGGCGCGGCAAGCCAGGACGCATAGTCCCCGGCCCATCCCTGCGGCGGTCCGGCGTCCGCCCCAGCGCCGGGTGCCGCCACCTGAACAGCGGCTACGCCTTGCCGCCCGTTGCTGATGACCGGGACGAGCATGCTCGCGGTCGGGCTGCCGGAACCCGCGATCAGATCGGGGCCGCTGGCGGAAGCCGGAACCAGGGTCAGGGAGTACCTGCTCAGGTACGGGTGGGAGCGGGCCGGCGGCACGCTGTACCTGGCGGCCAGCGGCAGCGCCTCTGCGAGCACAGCAAGATGCGCCTCGGGATCGTCGTGCACGGCCAGCACATGGCGCAGTTCGCCGCCCCCGTCGAGGACTGCCCGGATTCCCTTGCCCAGGATGCCGCCCAGGATGCCGTCCTGGGGCGGCGCGGCACGTAGCGCCCGGGCAAGCGGCCCGACCGTCGTCAGCACCACGGCCTGGTGTTCCCCGGCAGTCGCGAGACCGGCTAGTTCCCTTCGCGCCCAGTCGAGCAGTTCGGTCGGCGGTGCGTGCGCGCCGACCTGAGCCGCAGGCTCCGCTGTCGGCGTCGTCGGTCCCGCTCTGTCGCTGACCTGCGATACGGCGTGGAGCGTGGGACCGACCCCGTGCCTGGTCCTTGGAAGCGTGGCGACGTGCCGCCAGGTATCTCGGATGTCGAACCCGCACAGCATCGCCATGCACCTGACCAGGCTCGGCGACGGCCCGTACGTCCCTGCTTCGATGTTTGCCAGGTGAGACCTGCTGAGTCCTTCCCCAGAGTCCCTGACGGCGTCAGCCAGCTGCTCCTGGGTGAATCCGAGCAGGTCACGATGCCGTTTGACCCACGCACCCTGAAACTGATCGCGCTCCACGAGCCATCGTTCCTGACACGTTGTTTGCATGTGATTGTGCTTGTCTTGAAAACATTCTCAAGCACCCGTCATGGTATGGCCATGAGCGATCAGCTACAAGAGGCCCGTGCCATTGGTTCGCGGGACTGGCCGGACTGCAGGCCGGCGTTCGGCCCGGCCCTCACGGCCCGCACCCGGCATCGGTTGGCGCGCCTCATCCGACGATCGGAGGCCTCATCGGGGCGGCTGGCTGAGGAGTACATCGGCCCGGCCGTCTTCTGCCTCTGCGTCCTCGGGTGGCTCGGGAGCGGGTTCGGCCTCGGGTGGCTCGTCGGCATGGCGCTCTCGGCCGTCTCCGCCGTCGTCGTGCAGCGCAAGGTGACATCGGGTGAGCTCAAGCGTTACCGCGGCCAGTTCGTGGCGCCCCGTTGCCTGGACGCCGAATCCCGCCGAGTGCTCTGGCGCGCTCAGCGGGCAATCGACATGATCCTGAGGTCGGCGGTGTACGCGGACAGCTCGCTGAGCCACATCACCGGGGCGGCAGAGCTGAGGCGGCACGAATGGGAAATCGCCACACAGCTTCTCGAAATCACAAAGCTTCGCAATGTACACGCTTCAAACAGTGCTAAGAAGGCGCCGGGGGCCAGCACGGCAAGGGTGCTCGATTCTCACCTTCTCGCACTGCGAGTAGCGCAAGAGGCCACCATCACCAGGGTCACTGAACTGGAGCGTTACGCCGAACAGGTGATGGCGGTCGATGCCGCCCAGCAAGACTGGGATAATGCCCAGAGGCTTTCGGCGATCAACGACGAATACCTCCAACTCGTTGCCCGCACGGCAGCCGATGAACATGCGATCCGCGAAATCGCCAGCTACAGGGAAGAGGCGGTCATAGCGGAGGAAGTGTTCCGCGACAGCTTTAACCAGGCAACGCTGGCCGCGGAGGCCCTGTCCTTCCCGGTAGCGTGCCGTCATGCGCAGGGACCTGACCATGGATGACCTCGGCGACCTGGTGGAACTCCCGTTGCTGGCGGTGCTGGCCACTTACCGGCGCGATGGCACCGTGCTGCTGTCTCCGGTGTGGCATGAATGGCGCGACGGCTGCTTTCAGGTCGTCACCGGCAGCCACGACGTGAAGGCGGCACATCTGCGGCGTGATGCCCGAGCCAGCATCGTGGTCTGCGAGCACGCCCCGCCTTACCGCGGAGTCGAGGTGCGCTGCCGCGCCCGGCTCGCCACCGGGGCCGCCGGCGATGCGGTACGGCGCATCGCCACCCGCTATCTCGGTCCCGGGGCCGGAGCCGCATACGCCGAGAGCGCCGGCGACGATTGTCTTATCCGCCTGGAACCGGGCGATCTTCGGGCCTGGGACTTCGCCGACGAGTACTCCTGAGGCGCCGGGACCGGCCACGATCGTTGCGGTCCGGTCATCGGCCGCGGCCGCGATCGTCCAATGCGCGCAGGGCCTCGGCGAACGGCCGCTCCAGCCAGGCGAGGTGGTCGGCCTCGCCGTGATGGTGCGTCGTGAGCTGGTCGGACCTGCGGACCGCGGTGTGCCGAACGTATTCACGGGCACCCTCGACAAGCGTCCGGATATAGCGGATGCCTTCGGGATCGGTCATCGTCCAGTCGCCGCCGCAGGCGACGTAGACCGGCGAGGTGTGCGCGAAAACCCGGCGACCCCATTCATCGAGGTGGTAAGCGACGCCGAACGCCCGGCAGGCAATCCACGAGTTCGCGTCGACCGGCAATTCTTCGGTGATCTCGGCACGCCGTCCGCCGTCCGCTTCCGCCCTCGCGACGACCTGGCCGTTACGCACCACTTCGAGCGAACGGAGCGGGAAGATGCTGCGCACCGTGGCATGGACACTGACCGTTCCGGGGCCGGATAGCTCGACGGTATCGCCCGGCTCGCGCCCCTCGACCGACAGCGTCACCAGCGGCCCGCCGGAAAGGAAGGTACGACCCGACCGCACCGCCCGGCACCAGGCCTCATAGCTGAACTCCTCGTCCAGCCGCGCGTACGTGCGATACAGGCCCACCGGCACGGCGCTCGACATCTTATCCGTGCCGCCGACGAGCGGCAGGCGGTAGCCGCTGTTCAGATACCGGTAGTATTCGATCATCGCGTCGTCGGAATGGGCCAGCATCTCGACGGCGTCGGCTCGGCCGGTGGCGACCAGAACGGCTGGCTCGCCGTTCGGATTCGGGAAGTGCGCCGCGACCACGGTGCCCCCTTGGGCGTGCGTCCGGTCGGCCCAGTCGCTCAGCGTCGCGTCCAGCGCGCCGCCGAGCTCGGCCTCGTCCGGACCATCGCTGCACCACGGCATGACCGGTTCTGTCAGACCCCACAGGACCATGTGGCCGAGCGCGTGCTGCCGGTTTTCCTGGCCGACATATGTTATGTAACCGCCGCCGTCGATAACACCGCCGTCGATAACGCTGGGCCGGCCGGAGAAATCCTCGGTATTGGTGAACAGCGCGCCCCACTGCGTCTGCAGCAGATTGACGACACGCAAATCCTCGCCCCTCTGCTCGAGCTGAGCGCCCGGGGTCGACAGGAAATGTACGTGCGAGTCGCCGGACCACCACCCTTCCGAAGCCATGTCAGCGACGCGCCTGATCCGCACCGTCAGGTCTCGCTGACCTGGCTCGATCCGCACGGTCTGCCGGAGCGGCTCGTACTCGAACCCCCGTGCGACCTCCACGACGACCTCGCCTCGTGGCAGCCATCCCTGGCAGGTGCCGTCGATATACGCGTAGCTGCGCTGACCCAGCCGGACGTCACCGCCGACGTCGTAATGCCAGCTGCCGAGATTCTGCGTCACGTGGTTGTGGTGGCCGTGCGGCTGGTAGGGGATTCCCTCGGCCGAACGGAAATGGACCCGGCACGGCACCGGCCGCCCGGTCGCGTCGTCGACGACGCTGACATGCACCCAGTTGCGGCCGTCTTCCACCAGTTCCAGCGAGACCTGGCCAGCGTCCGCTCGCCCGTCACGTTCCACGTCGCCCCAGCGCACCCGGCCGAGCTCGTCGTCGCCCCGCCGGACCGCGACGGTGGCCGACGGCAGCGCGGCGATCGACGTATACGCGGGCTTTCCTTCGGTCGCTCCCCAGCCGGCCCGGTCGTCCTCGCCGGACAGGGGCTGCGGATAGGCCGCCACACCTCGGTCCACCTCGACATCGAGGACGCCGTTCCGCCCGTCCTTCGCTACCAGCCGCACCGGGCGCGCCGGCGCGCGGACGAACGGGTACTCGTCATCATCGCTGGTCGTGACGCCGGCGACGACGAATCGCCCGCCGCGCGGGATGAACTCGATCCGTTCGACCGGTCGCTGCGGATGAGGATTCTCCCAGCACCACAGGTAGTATCCGGCCGGCCACCCCATGTCGTACTCCGCCAGGCGGGCCCCGGCGTCGGCCCATTTGCCCTCGAAGCGCGGCATGTTGTGGTCGAGGGTGTCGGTGACCGCGAGGAACGGCAGACGGCCCCACCCCGGCGGCACGACCTGGATTTCGAACCGCTCGCGGATGGGCGCGGTGACGACCTCGCCGCCGGCGAGGTGAAACGCGTACTCCGCCACGGTCTGCCCGACGCCATGACCGGCTGGCGCGCCCGGGTCGAGCAGCCGGTGCGCGACGATCACCCGCCGGGCAAGCCGGCCGACGCCGACCGACGTCGGGGCGCCGGGCAGCAGGAAGCACCGCTCCGCAGACGGCGGGTCGGACCCGATCAGGAACGGCAGGCCGCGAAGGTCCACCCGCCCGAGCGGAACATCACCCGGCGCATCGCCAAGAACCTCCACGCCGGCGTTGCAGGCAGCGGACAGGTCTATTGGCTCATAGCCCGGCATGCGTCCGATCGTAGGGCGCGCGGCCGGGTCGATCCCAGTCGATTTCGCTGGGCCTGGTCAGGTACGGGGCCGGGGTTCGCGCCACATGCGCCAGATGGTGGGCCCCTGGCCCAGGGCCCGCAGTTCGCCGACGGCGCGAAAGCCATTGCGCTCATACAGGGACAGGTTGCGCTCGTTGGATGATTCGAGGTAGGCCGGAACGCCATCGGTGTCCAGGCCGGTCAGGACCTCCCGCAGCATCTGAGTGCCCAGCCCCTCGCCCTGCCGGCCGCGGCGGGTCCCGAGGTAGCCGAGGTACCAGTGCCCCGGGGACTGCCCGGCGTGCAGGCGTTCGATCTGCATTTGCGTGCGCAGCGCGCGGAGCAGGTGGCGGCGGAAGGCCAGCCCGTTGGGCGCCGCCTCCAGGAAGACCTGGCTGAGCGGCATCGCCCAGGCCCCGGGCGTGGCCCACAGCGCGGCGGCCGAGCCGTCGCCGGTGAGGTAACACGGCTTGCCCCGGCGCAGGTAACTGCGGCTCATGCTGGTGAAGAACGTGCGCAGGCGGTTGTCCCGGCCACGCGCCTGCGGCGGGATCAGCCAGGCGAAGACCGGGTCCTCGGCAAAGGCGTCGGCCAGCACCTCGCCGAGCAGGGCTGCCTCGTGGCGCCGGGCGGCGCGGACGGCCTGCGAGCCTTCGCGGGGGGACGCCGTTTCCCGGGTCATGGGCTCCTCCTTTGCCAGGCCAGACGAGCAGTCTCTCCTCCGGGCCGTCTGCAGGCAAGCCCGGGCCATGCGTGCGCCGAGTACCGTGGCAGCGGCGGACCGTTGCCGGTCCGCGTGTCGTTCGCGGCTCCTACCGCGACGCAGCCCCCCGTGCCGCCCGCGCGGTACTCCGCAGTCAGTGATTGGGGACAGCAGTAATGAGCAGCAGCGCGACGGCGCAGGAGGCTTCCCGGCAGCCCGACTTGGCGACGCACACCGGCCTGGCCATGGTCGTGGTGATGACCGGTGTGCTGATCACCGCGGTCGACACGACGATCGTGGTGCTCGCGCTGCCGACGATCGAGCGCGATCTGCACGTCGCGCTGGCCTCGGTGGTGTGGATCGTCATCGGCTACCTGCTCGTCATCACGCTGCTCGCGACACAGGTCGGCCGCCTGGGGGACATGTTCGGCCGGGTCCGAATGTATGAGGCCGGTTTCGCCGTCTTCGTACTCGGCTCGCTGTTGTGCGCGATGTCCTGGAACGAGGGTTCCATCATCGGCTTCCGGATACTCCAGGGCATTGGCGGCGCGTTCGTCACCGCCAATAGCGGCGCGGTCATAGCGGAGCTGTACCCGCGAGAACGGCGCGGCCGGGCCTACGGCTACAACGCGGTCGGCTGGAGTCTCGGCGCGGTGCTGGGGATCATACTGGGCGGCTTGATCGTCACCTATGTGTCCTGGCGCTGGATCTTCTGGATCAACGTGCCCATCGGCACCGCTGCCCTGGTCTTGGCCCTGAGGGTGCTGCGACAGCGTTCCGGCCGGGCGCAACGGCACCTGGACCTGACCGGCATGACAACACTGGGGCTGGGCCTGTTCGGAGTGCTCTGGGCGATGACCAAGCTGGCCACCTCGTACCTGAGTGCGTCGGTCGTCGGCTTCCTGGTGGGCGGGATCCTGCTGCTTGCCGTCTTTGTCGGGATCGAGTTGCGCCAGTCCGAGCCGATGCTGGACTTGTCTCTGTTCAAGATCCCGATGATGGCTCCGTCGCTTCTCGCCTCGCTGTTCCAAGGGCTCGCCAACTTCGCCGTGCTCTTCCTCGTCATCATGTACTTGCAGGGCGCCCGGCAGCTCACGCCGATTCATGCCTCGTTGCTGCTGATACCGGGCTACATAGTCGGGTCAGCGATCGGGCCGTTCGCGGGCCGCCTGGCCGATCGGGTGGGCCCGGTGATCCCGGCAACCATCGGCCTAGGAGTCCAGGTGGTCGCGCTGGCGATCTATGCTCAGCTCTCGCTGACCAGCGGTCTGTGGCTGGTCGTTCTCGGCAGCGTCATCAACGGAGCGGGTGCCAGCGCGTTCTTCCCGGCCAACACCTCGGCAGTGATGAAGGCCTCGCCGCCTTCGGTGCTGGGCATCTCTTCCGGGATGCTCAGGACGTTCGCCAACATCGGGATGGTCTTCTCGTTCTCGACCGCGATCCTTATCGCGTCCCGCTCCATCTCGCGCAGCCTGGCATTCGCGATCTTCGTGGGGTCCACCAGCCTGCACGGCGACCTGGCGGCCGCCTTCACCACCGGCCTGCACACCGCGTTCTACACGTCGATGAGCATCATGGTTCTGGCCGCGGTGCTGTCGGCGACGCGCGTCCGCTCCGCATCCGCGCTCAGGTCCGGTGACCAGTAGCCGCGGTCAGCGGCCCAGGGGCCGGCGCCGTGTTAGCGTCGCAATTATGGCGAGGGCATGCCAACCGCGAGAATCCCCGGCGGGCGGGCCAATGCCGCTGGCCGTCCGGTACGCATGGGGCCTGCTATGGCTGCAGGGCGTCATCTGGGCCGGGCTCGCGCTCTTGATGGTCGTCGGCGAAGTTGTCGCTGTCATGCAGATCCTGGCCGACCAGAATGCGATAGTCGGGCTCGCTGTGGAGCTGTTTGCGGGCGGGCTCGCGGTCGGCTTCGCTGTCGGCACGATCCAGCTGGCGCGCGCTTTCGCGTCCGGCAGCGAGGGGGCAAGGAAGACGGCGATCGGCGTCGAGATCGCGATGACCTGCCTGGGTGCGCTGATGACCGTCAGCTCCAATTTCTCGGGCGGTCTTGTGGCGGACGTTGGCGCGCTCGCCGCGGCGGCCGGCGGGGGCCTTTCGCTTGCCGCGGTCGTATGCCTGCTGCGCCGCGGGGCACGACGGTACTTCGCCGTGGCAGGCAACCGGGACGGCGCCATCGACTCAGGCCGTAGACGGCCGCCTGCCGGGCCTGGCTCCGCGTCCTGCCGGACCGCTGTCCGGGCCGTGGAGAGCCTCGCCCCCGGCCTCTGCTAGTCCGTCGCCAGCCCGGACTCTTTCCCTGCGCCGGGACCGGTGGCGGGACGCCATGACCGCGTCGCTGGTCAGGCTGGAACTCCTGGCAACGGCGCCGTCGATCGGGTGGCCGGCGGTCACCCGAGGACCTGGTCGAGGACTGTCAGCGCGTGCGCGATGTCGTCGCTGCTGTTGTAGAAGTGCACGGAGAACCGGGCCGAGCCCACCCGGGGGGAGACGATCACGCCCCGGCGGGTGAGATCGGCGGCGATGGCCTCGCCGTCGCGGCCGGGGAACCGGGCGGTGACGGTGCCGGCCCGCCGTCCGGGGTCGCTCGGGGTTATCAGCCGCGCGCCGCGGTGGGCCAGTCCCTCGGCAAGCTCGCTGGCAAGATCGCGGTTGTGGGCGGCCACCTCGGCCAGCGACAGGGCGTCGATGTAGCGGATGGCGTGGCCGAGCGCGATCGCCGCCGCGTAGGACATCGTGGAATACTCCATCCGCCGCGCCGATGGGGCCAGGGGCTTCCACCGGGCGTCGAGGGAGTAGGGGTGCTCGACGGCGCGCCAGCCGGCCAGCGGCGGCCGGAATCGTTCCAGCACCGGGGGGCTGAGGTAGCAGGCGGCGGCGCCGAACAGGCTGCACAGCCATTTGTAGGCGCCGGTGATCAGCACGTCCACGCCCGCGGCGGTGACGTCGATGGGTACCTGCCCGGCGGACTGCGTGGCGTCGACGATGAGCAGCGCGCCGTGGTCGTGCGCCAGCGCTGCCAGGTCGGCCAGGTCGAGCAGGTGGCCGGTCAGGAACTGAACATGGCTGATGCAGATCGCCGCGGTGGCGGAGTCGACGTGCTCGGCCACCCGGCTCACGTCGAAGCCGTCCGGGTCGTCCAGCACCGGGACCAGCCGGACCTGGCAGCCGGTGTCCTCGGCGATCCTGTGCCATGGGTAGGTGACGCTGGGGAAGTCCGCGTCGCTGGACACGACGTTCTGGCCCTTGCCGGGCCGCAGCCACCAGGCGATCTGGCACAGCGCCTCGGTGAAGCTGGTCGTGATGGCGATCGTGGACGGGTCGGCGTGCAGCAGTCCGGCGGCGGCCTGGCGGGCGTCTTCCAGGATGCCGACCTCGGTGTCCTCATCCATGCCGGTAGTGCCCGCTTGGGCCAGTTCGGCCTCGAACTCGTGGGCCGGGCCGATCACCGAGGCGGGCACCAGGCCCGCGGAGGCGGTGTTGAGGTAGGTGAACCGGTCGAATGCCGGAAAGTCTTGGCGTCGCAGGCCGGGAACGGTCATGTCGTCCTCTTTGCCACTTGGGAGGCCGGAATCCACCAGGGTCTCGGCATGCTAGCCGGTCGGGGCCGCGCCGGGGACACTAGACAGTTACTTAGCTATTTGCCATAATGCCTTTGTGCTTGACGTGGACCTCATCAAGGCCCTGGGCAGCGAGAAGCGCCTCCAGGTCCTGGAGTGGCTGCGTGACCCGGTGGCCAACTTCCCCCCGCAGCGCGACGGCGACCTGACCGACGACGGTGTGTGCGCGCTGTTCATCGCGGAGAAGCTGGGCGTCAGCCCGCCGACCTGCGGTGAGCACCTGAAGCTGCTCTCCCGGGCGGGTCTGATCAGAGGCAAGAAGATCAAGCAGTGGGTCTTCTACAAGCGCGAGGAGGACGGCATCGCCCAGGCCAAGGAGGCACTCGCCGGTGACTGGTGAGACGCAAGCCCACGAGCGTCGGATCTCCCGCCCGGGCGGCATCCGGTGATTACGCACGACGACATTCGCCGCGTGTACGACACGATCGGGCCCTACCTGCGCCGCACGCCGGTCGTCGAGCTCGAGCTGACCCGGCCGGTGATACTCAAGCTGGAGCAGCTGCAGTACGCGGGGTCGTTCAAAGCCCGCGGCGCGTTCACGAACCTGCTGCTCAGGAAGGTTCCGCCGGTCGGGGTGGCGGCCGCGTCGGGCGGCAACCACGGCGTCGCCGTCGCGTATGCCGCGCACCGGCTCGGCATCCCGGCCCGGATCTTCGTGCCCACCGTGTCCTCCCCGGCGAAGATCGAGCGGATCCGTCAGCTGGCGGACCTGGTGATCGGAGGCGATCGTTATGCCGACGCGCTGGAGGCCGCGCAGCGATGGATCGCGGCGTCCGGCGCGATGAGCGTGCCCGCCTACGATCAGCGGGAGACCATACTCGGCCAGGCCACGCTCGCGCTCGAGCTCGATGGCCAGGCCGGGCCGCTGGATACGGTCCTGGTCCCGGTCGGCGGCGGCGGCCTCATCGCGGGAATCGCCTCGTACTTCGCGGGCACCGCCCGGGTCATCGGCGTCGAGCCCGACGGGGCGCCGACCCTTTTCCGCGCCCGGGCGGCCGGCGCGCCCGTCGATGCCCCCGCGGGCAGCATCGCCGTGGATGCCCTCGCCCCGCGCCGCGTCGGCGACCTGGTCTTCCCGATCACCCAGGCCTACGTCGAGGACGTGGTGATCGTGGACGACGACGCCATCCGCAGCGCGCAGCGCACGCTCTGGGAGACCGCCCGCATCGCGGCCGAGCCGGCCGCCTCGGTCGGCGTGGCGGCGCTGCTCACCGGCGCGTACAAGCCCGCGCCCGGCGAGCGCGTGGCCGTCATCATCAGCGGCGCCAACATGGCCCCGTCGCAGCTGGACGGCTGATGACCGGTGCCCGGGGCGCCCGTCAGGCCTGACGCGGGGCGATCGCGACCCAGGTCCGCCCGGAGTTTGCGGTCAGGTACATGTCGGGGGCCGGGCCAGACACGATGCCCGAGGGGGAGACCCAGGCGAACCCGTCGCGCACGCTGACGAAGTCCACGTATGTAGGGATCTGGCCAAAGTGCCGGCCCTGCGGGACCGGGGTCCAGCTCTGGCCGGCATCGGCGGTGACGTAGAAGACGCTGCCGATCAGGCCCTGGCTGCCGGCCGACACGGCGATCGCGCGGTCGGCGCTGAAGAACCTGACCTGCGGGTAAGGCCCGGCGCCCGCGGGCAAGTACCTGGGCTGCCAGCTGCGTCCTGCGTCGGGGCTGACGAGCAGTTCCGCGGTGGCCGGGTAGTGGCCGATCGTCAGGAATCCGGCCTGCCCGATGAACTGCGGCGGCGTGATGAAGCAGCCACCCGGCGAGCAGGTAGCCGCCGTGATCGGCAGCGGCTGCGGTGCCCAGTGGTCGCCGGCGTCGTGCGTCACCAGCACCAGGCTGGCGACGGGGCAGTAGCCGGTGATCCAGCCGGTCTGCGGCGAGCTGAAGGTCATGCCGGACTTGCCGCAGGCAGTAGGCAGGCCGCTGCCGCTGATCCCGCCCTGCGGTGACGGCAGTGTCTGCGCCGTCTGCGACCAGCGCAGCCCCGCGTCCGTCGTCCGGTACACCGCGACCCAGTCCTGGTTCATGGCCTCGCCGAGGTCCTCGAGCAGCCATCCATGCGAGGGATCGAGGAAGTCGACCGCCACCGGCTCGGCCTGCCCGGCGGGGGCTGACCGGCTCCACGAGGCGCCGCCGTTGTCGGTGGCGAATACCTCGGTGGCGTGCCTGCCAGGTCCCGCTGGCAGGTAAACCGCCAGCCAGGCGCGGCTGGAGGTGGCTGCCTGCAGCACCATCGGCTCGCCGACCAGGTCGTCGAGGGCGGGCGGAGCGACCGTGACCCAGCTAAGCCCCCCGTCCGCTGTGCGGGCGGGCAGGACCGGGGCGCCCGTGCCCGCCGTCGGATTCGAGGTGGCCAGCAGCGCCCAGCCCGCCTTCGCCGAGACCATCTGCAAGGACTCGAACCAGACCCGGGGGTGCGCCGCGGGCTGGCGCTGCGTCCCGGGCGCGGCGGACGACGCCGCGCGGACGCTGCAGCCCGCCGTCGCCAAGACCATCGCCATCGCCATCACCATCAGCCGCCAGCCACGACGCCTCGCCCACCACATGGTTCTCACCTCCGGCCGCCATCTCGCGCACATGGCGGCATGCCTCACTACTGAGACCATGCCGGGCCGCCCCGCGTTGCGGGCCGCTGCCGGGTTTCGCGGTCATCGGCCAGGGCCGCCGGACGAGATCGGCCCGCCTTCGGCCAGTCCGCCGGCGGCGGCGCGGTGTGTTTGCCGCGGAATCTGATGTTCACCACAATCCAGGTGTGAACGACGAGGACCGGATCCGGCTCAACCGCGTGTGGTGGGACGAGCGGGTGGCCATCCACATGGCCGGTGAGTTCTATGACGTCGGCGGGTTCCTGGCGGGCCGCTCCACCCTGCGGCCGTTCGAAACAGCGGAGATGGGCAGCGTGGCGGGCTGCCGCCTGGTTCATCTGCAATGCCACTTCGGCCTGGACACGCTGTCGTGGGCCCGGGAGGGCGCCGTGGTCACCGGCGTGGATTTCGCGCCCGCCGCGGTGGCGGCCGCCCGGGATCTGGCCCGCCAGACGGGTATCGGGGCGGATTTCGTCGAGGCAGGGGTCTATGACGCGGCCACGGCCCTGACGGGCCGCGCCTTCGACGTTGTCTACACCGGCGTCGGGGCGATCATCTGGCTGCCCGACATCACGCGCTGGGCCGGTACCGTCGCCGCGCTGCTGGCTCCCGGCGGCCGCTTTTACATGGCGGAGTTCCACCCGTTCTCGGTGGTGCTAGGGGAGGAGGACCTGACCGTCACCGACTCCTACTTCGATCCCGGGCCGTTCCTGCACGACGAGCCAGGATCGTACGCAGACCCCGATGCCCAGACCGCCCACCATCAGTCCCTGACCTGGCACCATGGCCTGGGTGCCGTCGTCACCGCGTTGGCCCAGGCCGGGCTGAGGATCGAGCTCCTGCACGAGCACCCGTATACGCTGCGCGCTCGCTGGCCGTTCTGCGAGCGCAAGCCCGACCGGACCTACCACATGCCAGCCGGCCGGCCGCAGGTGCCGCTGCTGTACTCGGTGAAAGCCACGCGGCCGGGCTAGCCGCTCCCGGGCACGAAGATGGGCGCCTGAGCGAAGGCGGCGAGGGCGGGGACTCCCGGGCCATTCGTCATTCGTCCGTCCAGACGTCGTCCCTCAGGCCGAGACAGGCCCGCACATCGCGGACCACGGCGGTCAGATCCGGCTGGAGTTCTCCGAGCAGGTCCTGAGCGCCGCCCAGCCCGGCCCGCTCGACGAGCCGCTTCTCGTTGAGGGCCCATTCACCGGCAGCCGCCACTCTTGCCTGCGCCGCGGCGAGCACGGCCTGGCAGAGGTTGGCCAGGCAGGCGACCCGGTCTTGACGTCCGGCGTGGACTTCGGCGAAATACAATGCTCCGGCTGCGAGCCGGGACCAGGCAGCGGGCGCGGTCTGCCGCAGCTTCCGCGGGAACTCCGGACGGGGCAGGTCACCGGCCAGCACCCGGCCCAGGGCCAGTTCCCCGGCGAGAACGTAAGTGGCGATCCCGGCCACATAGCCGACTTCGCGCTGAATCTCGAACCGGCCGTCCCCGGCGGCCGCGGTCCAGTGCAGCACCTCATCGAGGTCTCGGTAGATGAGGTCGACCTTGGTGCCGCCGATCGTCAGCCAGGCCCCGCCGTTCAGGATGCGGCCCCACTCGCCGGGGGCGAACACCCGCCCCGGCCAGCCGAGCGCGGCGATGTCGGCCGGGTCAAGCCGGTCCCGGTAGTAGAGCCCGAAGTCCCAGTCCGAGCCCTCGACGGCGGTATTCGTCGCTCTCGACCCGCCGAGGGTGACCGCCACCACCCCGGGGATCGCGGCCAGTTGCCTGGCAAGGTGCTCCACGGCACAAGTATCGTTCCGCCGCGCCAACCCGGCCGATGCCCCCGCATAACGGCAGATTTGACGGCCATCCGAGCCGGGGCCGGCACCGTCGGCCCGTTTAGGAGGCGATTCCCGCCGGGCATGTGCAGCAAGGTGAGACGGCCGGAGCGAGGCGAAGACCTACAAGATTCCTTGCAGGATCGAGCCACAGGCTGACGCCAGCGGGGGAGGAACCTGATGCATACAGGCAGCGGCCAGGCCGGCGATCCGCCAGCGGCCGGCCAGCAGGCCGGGCCGCCTGCCCGTTCCGCCCGTGCCGCCACCTGGTTGGTGGCCTGGCATAACGAACTGGCAGCCTGGCTCGACCGGGCCGGCTGGCTCCGGACTCTGAGCGACTGGCTGACCGGGGTGCTGGAGCCGGTCCGCGAACGGCACCAAGACGATCTTGCCCTCGAGCTGCTGCATGGCGGCCGGTGGGTCGGCCACCCGCTGCACCCCGCGCTGAGCGATCTACCCGTCGGGCTGTGGGCAGGCGTCGTGATCCTGGACGCCACGGACGGCGAGCGAGGCCGCAGGCGCGGAATCGACGCCGCGGGCACGCTCAGCGCGGCCGGGATCGTCGCCGCGGGCGCCACCGCCCTGACCGGTCTGAGCGACTGGACCGTCAGCAGCGACCAGGACCGCCGGGTCGGGCTCTTCCACGGCCTGCTCAACACGGTGGCCCTCGGGCTGCAGGGTGCCTCCCTGGGCACCCGGATGGCCGGCCACCGTGGCACCGCGCGGGCTCTGGCCGCGTCCAGCCTCGCGGTCACGGCCGCGGCCGGCTACCTGGGCGGTCATCTCGTGTTCACCAGAGGAGTGATGGTCAGCCGGGTGGCGTGGGCCACCGGGCCGCGCCGGTGGACCCGCGCGCTGCCGGAGGCCGATCTGCCGGACGACGCGCCGGCCGCCGTCGAGGCCGAGGGCCGCCGGATCATGCTGTACCGGCACGGCGGCCGCCTCTACGCCATCGACAACATCTGCAGCCACGCCGGCGGCCTGCTCAGCCGCGGCCCGGTCGCGGACCTGACGGTGACGTGCCCGCTGCACGGGTCACGCTTCGCGCTCGCCAGCGGCTGCGTCACCCGCGGCCCGGCGAGCCAGCCGCAGCCCGTGCTACCGACCCGGATCCGTAACGGCTGGATCGAGGTGCGCGGCAGCCAGCCGACACCCCGGCGGCCCGCAAGTGGAAGGACACAGCCATGACGTTCGTAGCCGTCGCGAACCTCGACGACCTGGAGGTCGGCGACACCATGCTCGTTGCCGAGCTCCGGGAACCGATCTGCCTCATCCGCCTCGACGACGACGATGTGAGGGCGATCCACAACACCTGCACCCACCAGCAGCAACCCCTTCACGAGGGCACCCTCCAGGACGATGACACGCTGGTCTGCGCCGCCCACGCGTCGCGCTATGACCTGACCACCGGCGAGGCCGTCGGCATGTACGCCTGCGGCCCCGTCCCGGTTTACGCGTGCAAGATCGAGGACGACGCCATTCTCGTCGACATCGACCAGCAGCTGAACGACGCGCCCATCCCGAATCCTCCCGCGTCAGGGACGCTGGGCGCGCGCTGACGCCGGCGCGCCCGGGCCCATGCCGGCCTAGTGCGCGTCCTCGTGGATCAGCGGGTGATGTTCGTCGGCGAGAATGTGATCTCGCTGATGCAGGGCCAGCCCCCGGGCGTACCGGCGGGCGATGTCAGGCATCAGTGAGCTGGCACCGACCCCGAAGACCGTGCCCGGATAGTCCAGCGGGCCCATGATGGCACTGATGCGGTCCCACTCTCCCGGTGCCACCATTTCGGCGGGGTGCCCGCCGGCGAACCAGCCCATCGGCACCGCCGTGCCGGCGGGGACGACCGTATTGACGTAGACCACGGCATTGAACTCGATCTCGGCGCCGGTTTCGATGCGAGCGCCGTTGAACACCATGGCGCCGGTCGCGATCCGCGAGCCGCCCTCGATCACGCAGCCGGTGAGGTGAGCGTGCGGGCCAACGAGTACCCCGTCGCCGATACGCGTCTGTTGGCCCGGCACGCCCCGGACGACCGCGTTCTCCATGACTATGCAGTTCCGCCCGATCTCGACCGGGCCACCCTCGGCGGTGATCACTGCGCCGAACAGCACCCGGCTGTGCGGGCCGACAGTGACGTCTCCGGCCAGCACGGCCGTCGGCGCGATGTAAGCCGACTCCGATACCTTCGGGGTCTTGAGCCGGTGCTCCACGAAGAGGGCACCACGCCCTACCACTGGCTCGGGAACCGGATATTCGACCGCATTCACATTCGTCACCCCCGCTACCGTCTCCGGCATGATGCGCCTGGCCATCGGCGCATCCTGCCCCGCCGCCGTGGCCCCGACGCCGTCTCTTAGCGTAAGCGAGGAAGGCCGCGAGGCCCCGGGCGGCTCCGGCGGAGCGGGCTCGCCAGGCAGCCGCGCCCACGCCACGGCACGGCCGGCTCGGCCAGCCGGGTCAGAGCGTAACGGCGCGGCCCGATAATTCATTTCTGGGGAGCCGGCGAATTGCCGCTCGCCACGCGGAACGGCCGTTGCCTGAAACTCGTCGGCCAGAAGCCGGAAACCGATGAAGTCCTGGCGTCGGCCCGGCCAGCGCCCCCGCGCCTATACTGGGGTTGGCGTCCTGTTCCGGACAGGGATGCGTGATGTGGTACCTGCTCGCCGCCGACGTCGTGCTCGTCGTCCACTTGCTCTTCATCGCATTTGTGGTCGGCGGGTCCTTCCTGACCTGGCGCTGGCCCCGGCTCATCTGGGTGCAACTGCCCGCGATGGTGTATGGCACGCTGGTCGAACTGGTTGGTTTCGCCTGCCCGCTCACCGCGCTGCAGAATTACCTGCTGCGCCGGGGCGGCCGGGCCGGATACCGCGGCGGGTTCATCTCGCACTACCTGATCCAGGTGATCTACCCGCCCGGCCTGACTCGCGGAATCCAGATCGGGCTAGGGCTGATCGTCGTGCTCATCGCCATGGTCGGATACGGAGGTTACTTGCGCAGGCACCCCCCGGTCCGGGCCTGGCGCGCTGGTCATTGATCAGTAACGCGCAGGCTCCCGCCGGAGCGGGCACCGGACGCTGCGCGGATTACCAGATGTCTGCCAGTGACCGCGCTATGGGCGTCACATGATTACGTGTGTGTCTCGGTACGGTCGCGAAGTCGGTTCGTCCTGCTCGTAGCTCTGGACGCTCTATTGCCCGAGTCGTACCGTGACCAGCGGGGGGCGTATTGACGCAGGAGCGCGGCGGAGCGCGATTGCCCGCCTTTGTTGTGCCAGCACACCAGGAGAAGGAGCTTTGGCCATGTGGCCTACCCCGGGTCATCAACGCAGATGTATCTCCAGGCTTCGCAGCAAGGCGCTAGCGGTGGGGGTCAGCGTCGCGGCGCTGGCCCTGGCCGCGGCGGGCTGCGCCAGCACCAGTTCGTCCGTGGTGGGGAAGACCCCCGTCAGCGGCGGCACCGCGACGTGGGCCGAGCTGCCATCGGACACGCCCAACTACATCTTCCCGTTCACAAGCTCCCAGTACATCAGCGTGAGCAACCTGGAGGACTTCGGGTTCCTGCTGTACCGGCCGCTGTACTGGTTCGGCACCGGCGCGGCGCCCACGCTGAACCCCTCGCTGAGCCTGGCCAACTACCCGACGTTCAACGGCACCAAGGTCACGATCACGCTCAAGAACTACATGTGGTCCAACGGCACCCCGGTGACCGCGCAGAACGTCATGTTCTGGCTGAACATGCTGAGCTCGGTCGGCTCCCTCGACTGGGGCGCCTACACCGGGTTCCCGAACACGGTGGTCAGCGACATCAAGGTCGTCAATGCGCACGAGCTGACGATGGTGATGGACAAGTCGTATAACCCGCAGTGGTTCGTGTACAACGAGCTGAGCCAGGTCACCCCGATGCCGGAGGCCTGGGACCGGACCGCGTCCGGGCCCAGCCACTGCTCGACGACACCCAGCGACTGCGGGGCGGTCTATAACTACCTGAACGACCAGTCCAAGAACCTGAGCACGTACGCGACGTCGCCGCTGTGGAGCGTCGTGGACGGGCCGTGGAAGCTGACCTCGTTCAACGCCGACGGGCACCTGACGATGGTGCCCAACAAGTCCTACTCGGGCCCGGTGAAGCCGAAGCTCTCGGAGTTCCAGGAGGTGCCGTTCACCACCGACTCGGCCGAGTACGACGTGCTGCAGTCGCCGAGCGCCAGCACCAAGATCGACGTCGGCTACATCCCGACGCAGGACCTTCCGGCCAAGGCCCTCAACGTGGCGGTCGGCAGGAACCCGCTGCGGGGCTACTACCTGTCCCCGCAGATCACCTGGGGTACCAGTTTCTACACGGTGAACGAGCAGTCCTCGATCACCGACCACGGCGCGATCTTCAGGCAGCTCTACTTCCGGCAGGCGCTGGCCTACCTGATGAACCAGCCCGCGGACCTCGCGGGGCCGCTGCGCGGGTATGGCACGGAGCAGCCCGGGCCGGTCGGGAACTACCCGGTGACCTCGTGGCTGTCGGCGCAGGGCAAGAAGGGCGCCCCGTTCCCCTACGATCCGGCCAAGGCGAAGGCGCTGCTGACCAGCCACGGCTGGACCGTCGTGCCGAGCGGGACGACCACCTGCACCAACCCGAGCCTGTGCGGCCCGGGGATCACCAAGGGCAGCCCGCTGAACTTCACGTTCGAGTACGCGAGCGGAACCGAGTGGATCGCGGAGGAGGCGCTGCAACTGCAGTCCAGCGCGGCGCTGGTGGGGATCAAGCTGAACCTGTCGTCCGAGCCGTTCGACGACGTGGTCTCGACCGACGCGGGTAACTGCGTGGTGGCCAAGATCCCGTGCAACTGGGACATGGCGGACTGGGGCCTCGGCTGGTCGTTCGCCCCGGACTACATGCCCACCGGCGAGACGCTGTTCCTGTGCGGCGCGATCGCGAACTCCGGTGGTTACTGCAACCCGACCAACGACGCGCTGATCGACAAGACGCTGACCAGCGCCAACCTGCAGTACATGTACCAGTGGGAGAACTACCTGGCGACTCAGCTGCCGGTGGAGTGGCAGCCGAACGCCCCGTACCTGATCAGCGAGATCACCGACAACCTGCAGGGCGTCAACCCGCAGCCCACGACGCTCAGCCTCACCCCGGAGAACTGGTATTACGTGAAGTAGCGAGCAACGGGTGATGTAGCCATCATCCGACGCGCAACCCTGCGGGGTGGGCCGGACCGGCCCACCCCGCAGGGCCGTTGTCCGCCAGTTTTCCTGAGCTGTTCACGGCAGGGGCGTTGACCGGCCGGGGTTTGTGCCGGACCATCGTTGGACAGCCGGTAGGCCATCAGGAGCGGGGATGCTGTCAGGCCCGGGAGAGCCGTCGCCCGCCGTGGCTGCCTTTCTCCTCAACGACTGCAAATATTCGCAGCGAGTCTTCTCGCGCTGCCTGCTCGATCTCGGCGACCGGGGCGTGGTCCGGTTCGACCACCAGCCAGACGGCGCGGTCATCGTCAGCGCGCTCGACCCGGCCTCCGACGGGGCACTGAGCGGCTACGAGCGTGTCGCGCTGAAACGGCTCCTGGCGCGCTCTCGTCCGGGAACCGGCGTTCCACTGTCGGCGCTGGTCAGCGACGACGGGGCATCCTTCAAGGAATTCCGGGGAAAGCTCACCCACGAGCTGGGAGCGCAGGCAGGCACTGCCGGGCTGGCCAAGCGCTCGTCGGGGGGCACAGGGCTGGCCGTGCTGGCGCTGTTCGTGAGCTGGGTATGCGCCGCGCTCGTCGTCGGCAGGATCAATTCCCACGCCGTCCCGTTCATAGTGGTAGCCGGCAGCTATGCGTCCTTGATGTCGTTGCTGGTCCTGTACGCCCGGCGGCGCTGGCGTCCCACGCCGGAAGGGTTGGCGGCCGCGAACCGGTGGCGGCAGCACCAGGCGCCCGCGGCGCCGGCCGGGCCGCAGCGTCACGCCGGCGGCACGGCCCAGCCGGCCGCGTCGACGACCTTGGCCCTGAGCAGCGGCGGGAACGCCCCGCTGCCGCGCGGCCAGTTGTGGTCGTCCTTTGGCGGGCGGTGGCACGTCGTCAGGGCCGGGCCCGTGTACCGGTCAAGGAGCTGGGCCACTCTGGCCAATCTGCGCGGGCTCACCGCCGTCATGGTCATTGGAACCATTATCTTCGTCTTCTTCGGCGTCATCCTCCTGGCCGCCGGGCACTCGCCCGCCCTGCGCCCGAAGTCGCCCTTGACCGCCGGTGACATCAAGCTGCTCATGTGCGCCCCGGCCGGGCTCTGGCTGGTCGTGATAGCCGTCTTCTGGCTGCCCCCCTACCTGCGCCTGATGGCCGTGCCCGAGAGCCAGACCTTCCCCGGCCAGGTGATCAAGCGCTGGCATGCGGGCGAGGACGGCTACTACCTAGCGGTCGACGATGGCTCGTCCCCGACGGCCGTCACCTTCCTCATCGACGACGAGATGTACCAGCGGATCGGCGTGGGCGACGAGGTGCAGGTGAGCGTCAATCCCCGCCTGAGGCGGCTGGAAGACATCGAGGTGACCGCGGCAGCACCCAGATGACGCCCGGCAGCGGGGAAACGCTTCCCCCGGGCTGGCTCAGCTGGCAGGCGGGGCCGGTACCCGGTCCAGGTCGTTGTCCTCCGGCTTGCCTGGCGGGCTCGGGCGGCCCTCCGCGCTCACCTGACCCAGCCGCAGTTGTCCCAGCGCCTGGTCGACCTGCTTGGTCAGTTCGCCAGGCAGATAGGGGCGGGCGTGCTCGTGCGCCACGGCAGCCACGTCGATCAGCAGCCGGGCATCTCGCCGTCCCAGCTTGACCTGGGCGGCATTGAGCAGGCTGAACACGACATCCCCGATGACCTGGTCGACCGGAAGCGAGCGCATCCGCTGCGCATACTCGCGGATGTCTTGCGCAGAGGGCGCCTGCTCCTGCCCGGCGCCGCTGCCCGGCCCCGCAGCGTCCACGACAGCGAACCTCCCCACATCGGCCACCGGCGGCCACGGCGACCGCTCCGCCAACCCAGGCTGTGCCGTCAATTATAGGAATCGCGCGTCGGCGGATGGGGCCGCGCGAGCAGGGCGGGCGCCTCAGGATCGGCTCAGTGACCACAGATCCGTGCGCTCGTCGGCCAGGACGGCCGGAGCTGGCCGGGCTCTCGCCGAGACCAGGCGGGCGCAGGCCGCCATCTCACCGTCGAGGTCCAGCTCGGGATCGCCGCCGCGGTCGAGGCCGACCGCGGCCAGCACCACCCCGCCCGCCAGGTAGAAGCCGATGAACCTGCCCTCGTCCAGGCTGCCGCGGACCACGAACCCATCCCACGCGGCGGCGTGGCCGACGTACTCGATCTTGTGCTGGTACTGATCGGACCAGAAGCTGTGCAGGTAGTCGTAACGGGCGGCCCCGCCGAGCATGGACCTGGCCGCCGCGGCGCCCTGCTTCTCCGCGTTGTTGAAGTGCTCCACCCGGATGCGCCCGAACAGGGGGTGGAGGTGGTTGGCCACGTCACCGGCCGCGTAGACGTCGGGCGCGCTGGCCCGGCAGAACTCGTCGGCCAGGATCCCGTTCTCACGGGCGATCGCGGCCGCCGGGATGTCGGGTTCGATGCCTACCCCCGCCACGGCGAAATCGCACTCGATACGGTGACCGGCGGCGGTCACGACCGCTTCCAGCCGGCCGGCGCCGTCGAAGGCGGCGACCTGCTCTCCGGGCCGCAACTCCACGCCGTTGTCGCGGTGAATGGCGCCGATCCGCGTGCCGACCTGGCCGCCCAGGACCGCCCCCAGCGGGGCCTGGCCGGGGAAGACCGAGGTCACCCGCACTCCGAGCTGGGTCAGCGAGGCCGCCACCTCACAGCCGATGAACCCCATGCCGACGACGACCGCGCGTCGGCCCGCCGCCGCCTCCTCCTTGATCGCGTCACACTCGGCCGCCGTGCGCAGGTAGTGAAGGCCGGGTAGGCCGGCGCCGGGAAGGTCGAGCCGCCGGTTGCGACCCCCGGTGGCTATCAGGACCTTCCCGTAGCCGAGTTCCGCGCCCGAGTCCAGGGCGACGGTGTGCGCGGCCGTATCAACGGCCACCGCGGCGGCTCCGCTGAGAAGCTCGACATCGTGGTCGGCGTACCAGCCGGCCGGCCTGACGTACCAGGCGTCCAGATCTTCCTCCGACCGCAGGTAGGTCTTGGACAGCGGCGGGCGGCCGAACGGGACGCCGGGTTCCCGGCTGATCAGCACCACCGGCCCGGCGAACCCCTCGTCCCGCAGCGTCGCGGCAGCGTTGCCGCCCGCGACGCCTCCGCCGATGATCACAATCGTGTCCCCGGATGATGGCATGGCCACGCCGTACGTTGTGCCCGCCAAGCCGCCAGCGCAACGACGGGCCAGCCGGAGATCTTCGGACCCGGCGCTCGGTGGCAGGCGTTCACCGCGAGCCTGGGGGAAAGATGACAGTGATCGCGCTGCTCAGCGCCCTCGACGGGGCCGCACCTTGGAAACCTGGTCCGTCGTAACCACAGTCGCGAAAGAGGACGAGGCTGATGACCGTCCTGCTTGGCCGCCGCGAAGCGTTCAGCGCCGCGCACCAGTTGTGCGACCCGGACCTGCCCGATGAGGAGAACCGCCGCCTGTTCGGAAAGTGCGCGAGCCTGCACGGGCACAACTATGTCCTCGAGGTCGTCGTGGGCGGCGAGGTCGATCGGGCCAGCGGCTATGTCTTCGACCTGAAGTCACTGTCGGACGTCATTGGCAGCCAGGTCATCCGCGATGTGGATCACCGCAACCTGAACACCGACGTCCCCTGGCTCAAGGGACGCATCCCGACCGCCGAGAACCTGGCCCAGGCATTCTGGGAGCGGCTGCGGCCGGAGCTGCCCGACGGTCTGCTGCGGTCGGTCAGGGTGTGGGAGACCGACAAGAACTGGGCCGAAGTCGGTGACCAGTCCTGAGGCTCCGCCCCGGGCGGGCGCGCCGGTGCCCGGGGCCGCGGACGAGACGGGGCGGGAGCTGCGCAGCCGGTACACGGCCGCGGACCTGGGCGTGTTCACGGGCGACGAGACGAGCCGGTTTGTGCCGCCCGGGGGCGGTGATCCGCGGCAGGACGTGGCGCTGGCCTGGGAGCTGTTGTACCGGCTGGAACCAGAACTCTACGACCGGCTGGTCAGCGCCGAGCGGCTGCATCCCGGCGTGGTGGGGTGGCTGCCGCGGGACGTCGACCGGATCGCCGAGGTCGGCGCGGGCACCGGGCGGCTGACGATGGAGCTTCTGGAGCGCGGGCGGCGCATCGTGGCGGTCGAGCCCGCGCTGCCGCTGCGCCAGATCCTGCGGCGCAAGCTCGCGGCCGCCGACCACGGGGACCGGGTCCATGTGGTCCGCGGGTTCTTCGACGAGCTTCCGCTGCCCGACGATTTCGCGGGCCTGGTCGTCGCCTGCTCGGCCTTCACTCCCGCGCCCGGGCATGGCGGCGAGCCCGGCCTGGCCGAGATGGAGCGGGTCTGCGTGCCCGGCGGATGCGTGGCGATCGTCTGGCCGAACCACATGGACTGGCTCAGCGCCCGCGGCTACCGGCATGTCACCTTCCCCGGGCCGATGGCGGTGGAGTTTGCCAGCTGCCCCGATGCGGTAGAGCTGGCCGAGGTCTTCTTCCCCGAGGCGGTCGGCGAGGTCCGGCGACGCGGCTCGGGTACCGTCCCGTTCGAGATCCTGGGCATCGATCCGCCGCGCGACCTGGCTTTCAAAGTGCTGGCCGGATGAAGATCGCGCTCATGGCGCCGCTGGTGACGGCCATCGCAGAGCCGCAGCGCGGCGGTGCGCAGGCGTTCGTGTCCGACCTCGCCCGCGGCCTGGCCGGCCGGGGGCACGAGGTGCACGTCTACGCCGCCTCCGGGTCGCAGATCCCGGGGGTCGAGGTGATCGACACCGGCATCGATCCCCGGTCCCTGGCGAGCACGCTCTATCGGGCGTCCGGGCCGCCCGCGGGCGAACCGGGGGAGGCCGGGCCGGCGGCCGTGGCGGCCGGGTCCGCTTTCTGCACCGCTTACACGGCCATGCGGGGCATCGGGTACGACGTGGTCCACAATCACGCCTTCGACGCGCCCGCCATCCGGCTCGCCGCGACGCTGGACGCACCGGTGGTGCACACCCTCCACCTGCCTCCGGACAAGACGGTGTCGGCGGCGCTTCGTGACGTAGCCCGCCGCGGCGGCCCGTCGGCGGTGGCCACCGTATCGGCCTTCCAGGCCGGTGCCTGGCGCCGGGTCGTTCCCGTCGACGCGGTGCTGCCGCCCTACCCGCCCACCAGCGTCATGACCTGGTCCGCGGCGGCCGGCCGGGGCGCGCTGTTCGCGGGCAGGCTGAGCCCGGAGAAGGGCCCGGCCGAGGCCATCGACATCGCCCGCGCTGCCGGGATGACGATCGATGTCTACGGCGACGTCTACGATCCTGGATATAGCCGGGAGCAGGTCGACCCGCGGCGAAGCTGGCCGGGGGTGTCGGTTCGGCCGGGAGTGCCCCGGGCCTGGCTCTGGGAGGCCATGGCCCGGGCGGCCGTGGTGCTGTGTCCCTCCCGCTGGGACGAGCCCTTCGGGCTCGCGGCCGCGGAGGCGCAGGCGTGCGGTACTCCCGTGGTCGCGTTCCGGCGCGGCGGACTCAGTGAGATGATCATGGACGGGGCGACGGGTTTCCTGGTGCCGCCCGATGACGTGCATGCCGCCGCCGAGGCGGTGTCCAAGGCGGCCGTGATCTCCCGGCCGGCCTGCCGCGCGCACGCCGCGAGTCACCTCGACCTGGAACTGAGCCTGAGCGCGCACGAGCGCCTCTACCGGCGGGTCGCCGGTGGCTGAGCCGGCGCCGCACCCGCCCGGCGGCTCAGCCCGGGCCTCCTGCGCCACGTGGCTGGCGGGAAGGC
>JASHUI010000663.1:0-4823 GCA_030040095.1 Streptosporangiaceae bacterium
CCCGAGCCGGCCGCCGGGCCCGTACCCGCTGGCTGAGGCCTGGACCGTGGGGTCGCCAGCGCCCGGAGCGGGACGGTTCTCGCCCGCGCTGTCCCTGAACCACCCGTCCCACTCGCTCATATAGACCGCCTCACGCCGCCGGTGTCCCCATCGTCTTCACGTCACAACGCGGCGGACATCCAAAGCGGCTGGGGAGGGGTCCCCACCGGCGGCGCCATTCCACCAGATGGTGACCACCTCGCGGCCCGAAGAGCCGAGGTCGACCGGGTCATCGGGGTCGACCCCGGATTCGACCAGGGCCTGGCCCACCTCGCCGGCCCGCTCCGGCGGCAGGCACAGCCGCCTCCGGGTGACGTCGACGAGCTCGTCGAAGCCGGCGTAGTCCCGGCCGCCAGGCCGGCGCCAGGCCCGGTGCTCCGGCCGCAACCCCATGGCCGCCAGGATCTCGATCAGGTCGGCGGCCGCGGGGGAGGTTGGCCGCCGCAGCCCGTGAAATCTCAGCCACAGGTCGTTGAGCACGGTCAGCGGGTGCCGCGCGGTCACCTCGGCCACGACCAGGCGCCTCGCGCTGCCGGTCAGCGCGTCCAGGAACGGCCGCAGGCTGGCCACGTTGTAGAGCACGTGGTGACACACCGTGACGTCGGCCGGGCCGGCCCGGCCGGCGGCCTCCGGCCACGTGCCGAGCACCGCCCGGACCGCGACCCCCGCCGCGGCGGCGCGTTCGGACAGGTGCTCGAGCATGCCGGCGTCGACGTCGACCGCGGTCAGCGACGTGGCCCTGGGCAGCAGCGGCAGACTGGCCGCGCCCGCACCGGAGCCGACGTCGAGCAGGCTGCCCGGCGGGTCGAGCGCGGCCCAGGCCCGCTCGAACGACGGGCCGGACGGCGCGGCGCTGACCCGGTCGGCCCGCCGGGCGAAGACCTGCCTCGGCAGCACCCACGGCGACTCGGCGACCGCCGCGGTGATGTGCTCCGGGATCGCCCAGGCCAAGAGCGCCGCCCGCCACCTCTCGAGCAGCGTGTCGAGATCAACCACGGGACGCAACCCGGGAAGAGGCCACGTCCTTAACGCTACGACTCCCGTCGCCGAAGAGCCGAGGGTATTCCCGGCGGCGCAAGATCAGGCGGTTTGTTGCTGAAAGGGGAGCGGATTGGAAAGCTTGTCCCATGGACATAGCCGCCCTGGAAGAGATCCGGCAGGTAAAGCACCGCTATCTCCGCTGTGTCGACCTAAAGCTCTGGGACGACCTGGCGGACACGTTCACCATAGACGCCACCGCCGACTACGGCACCCCGGCGCTCGGCGAGCCGATCAGGCTGACCGGGCGGGACGGCATCGTCGGGTTCCTGCGCGAGAAACTCGGGCCCGAGATCATCACCGTGCACTTCGCCAGTCAGCCGGAGATAACGGTGGACGGCGACGCGGCCACCGGTACCTGGGCGTTCCAGGACACGGTGATCGCGACCGAGTACCGGATGCTGCTGACCGGCTCCGCCTTTTACGAGGACCGCTACGCCCGCTGCGACGACGGCCGGTGGCGGATCGCGCACACCGGGTACGTGCGCACCTACGAGGCCGTCATGTCGCTCGATGACGTGCCGAGCTTCCGGATCACGTCCAATCGCTGGGCACAGCAGGCGGCCCGGCAGCAGGCGCCGCAGCCCGAGGCCAGCCCGCAGGCGTAGGCTAGAACGTGTTCTAGTCTACGGAGGGCTCCTTGCTCACCCAGTCGTTCGCGGACGCGGTGCTCGAGGCCGAGAAGATCATTACCGGGGCGCCGCACGTCCGGACCGAGCAGGACCTGGCCGAGGGCTACGACTACCTGGCCGGGAGCATCCGGTCCTCGCTCCAGATGGCCTGGGCCTACCAGCGCGACTATCCCTGCTTCGTCCAGTCCGCCGGCCCGCACACCAAGCTCGGCCTGGACAACCCTGACACCCTGTACTTCCATGCCTACCTGCGCGACGACGCCGAGTACCTGGTCACCGGCTGCCGCGGCAGCACCGCCGACCTGAGCTTCCAGGTGCTGGACGGCGACTACTCCCCGGTCGAGGTGCCGGACAGCCTGACCGCGTTCGATGACCGGGAGATCGAGGTGGCCGCCGACGGGACGTTCCAGCTCCGGTTCGGCCCGGCCCGGCCCGATCCGGGGCCCGGCTACGTGACCCTCGGCCCGGGCGCGGCCATGCTGCTGGTCCGCGAGGTGTACAGCGACTGGGCCCGCGAGCGGCGCGGGACGATCAGCATCTGCCGCGCCGACCGCCGGGGGTCGGCCCCGCCCGCGGCCGATCCGGGCGCGGCAGCCAGGCGCTACCGGGTCGCGGGCAAGATCCTGCTGTCCCGGCTGCGGACGTTCCTCGCCTTTCCCGAGTGGTTCTACCTGAACCTGCCGGTGAACACCATGACCGCGCCCCGGCCCACGCCTGGCGGGCTGGCCACCCAGTTCTCCTCGGCCGGGCACTACGACCTCGGCGACGGCCAGGCGATGATCGTCACCGTGCCGGCCGCGGCCAAGACCATCGCGCCGTACCAGGGCATCCAGCTCGGCAGCCTGTGGTACGTCTCGCTGGACTACATCAACCACCAGACCAGCCTCACCGCGGACCAGGCCCGGATCGACCCGGACGGCCGGATCCGCTTCGTGATCAGCGAGCGCGACCCCGGCCTGGCCAACTGGCTGGAGCAGACCGGGCACGCCCGCGGCTACGTGCAGATCCGCTGGCAGCGGCTGGCCCGCGACCTCGGACCGGAGGACGGCCCCCTGGTCGAGGTGGTGCCGTTCGACGGCCTGCCCGGCGCGCTGCCGTACTACGGGCAAGCGCGGGCCACGCCCGCGGAGTTCGCGGCCAGGATCGCCGCGCGCCAGGCCGCCGTGGCCGAGAGGATGCTCGGCTGATGTTGCTGGAGGACAAGGTCGTTGTGGTCTGCGGGGTGGGCCCCGGGCTCGGCCGCGCGATCGCGCTGCGGAGCGCGCGGGCCGGCGCGGACGTGGTGCTGGCCGCCCGGACCGAACGCTGGTCCAAGGAGACGGCGGCGCAGATCACGGCCATGGGGCGGCGGGCGGTGACCGCGGTCACCGACGTGACCGACGACGCCCTGGCCGCCGACCTGCCCGGGATCGCGCTCGACGCGTTCGGCCGGGTGGACGCGCTGGTGAACAACGCGTTCGCGGTCCCGCCGATCACCGACCTGGCCGGCGTCGACCTGGCCGCGGTCCGGATCGGTTTCGAGACCAGCGCGCTCGGGGCGCTGCGGATGACCCGGCTGTTCACCGAGGCCCTGGCCGCGAGCCGCGGCTCGGTGGTGATGGTCAACTCCGCGGTGCTGCGCCATTCCCGGCTGACGTTCGGGCCGTACAAGATGGCCAAGGCCGCGCTCCTGGCCCTGGCCCAGAGCCTGGCCACCGAGCTCGGGCCGCGGGGCATCCGGGTCAACTCCGTCGCCCCCGGCTACATCTGGGCCGGGTCGCTCAAGTGGTACTTCGGCCAGGTGGCCAAGCAGCGCGGGGTGAGCGTCCAGCAGGTCTACGACGAGACCGCGGCCGCCATCGACCTGCGCCGGCTGCCGGAACCCGACGAGGTCGCGGACGCCGTGGTGTTCCTGGCCTCGCAGATGGCCCGCGCCATCACCGGCCAGTGCCTCGACGTCAACTGCGGCGAGTTCCACCACTGACCGCCGATGGGCAGCGACCGGTACCGATGAGCGGCGACGACGTCGGCACCGTCGCCGACCTGCACGCCTCGGCCTCCAAGATCACCGGACTGGCCGACTTCGGCGCCGACGACTACCGCGACGGCCTGGCCGTGCTGCTGGAGTCCTACGCCAGGGACGCCGGGCTGACCCCGCTGGGCCGCCGGGTCAAGCGTTCGTTCCTGCGCGGTGCCCTGGTGGCCCGGCTGCTCAGCGAGGCGGCGTGGGCCGCCTGGCCGGACTACGCCGGTGTCGCCGTCGAGCGCCCGATCTTCGTCACCGGGCTGCCGCGGACCGGCACCACCGCGCTGCACCGGCTGCTCACCGCTGACCCGGCGCACCAGGGCCTGGAGATGTGGCTGACCCAGGCGCCGGGGCCCCGGCCGCCCCGGGACACCTGGGCGGCCAACCCGGTCTACCAGATGATCCAGGCGGGCTTCGACCGGCACCATGTCGAGCATCCGGAGTTCATGGGCGTGCACTTCATGGCGGCCGACCAGGTCGAGGAATGCTGGCAGCTGCTGCGGCAGTCGTCGCGTTCAATCTCGTATGAATGCCTGGCCCATCTGCCCACCTACAGCCGCTGGCTGAGCGGTCAGGACTGGACCGGGGCGTACCGCAGGCACCGGCGGAACCTCCAGCTCATCGGGCTTCCCGACGCCGGCCTGCGGTGGGTGCTCAAGAACCCAAGCCACCTGTTCGCGCTCGACGCGCTGCTCGCCGTGTACCCGGACGCGCTGGTCATCCAGACCCACCGGGAGCCCGCCACCGCGATCGCGTCGGTGTGCAGCCTGGCCTCCCAGGCGTCCCGGGGATGGTCGGCCACGTTCACCGGCGAGGTGATCGGGCGGGACCAGCTGGAGCTGTGGGCGCGCGGACTGGAGCTGTTCACCGCCGCGCGCGCCCGGCACGACCCGGCCCGGTTCTGCGATGTGGAGTACGCCGAGTTCACCGCCGACCCGTTGGCCACGATCGAGTCGGTCTACGGCCGGTTCGGCCTGACGCTCGGCGGCCGGGCCGCGGACGCGATGCGCGCGCTGGCCGCCGAGAGCGCCGGGACCGGCGCCCGCGCCCCGCACCGGTACGCGCTGTCCGACTTCGGGCTCACCGCCGGGCAGGTCAATGAGCGGTTC
>JASHUI010000664.1:0-4947 GCA_030040095.1 Streptosporangiaceae bacterium
GACCCGCTCTCGCCGGACCCGCTCTCGCCGGACCCGCTCTCGCCGGAGCGGACGGAGTAGTGCGTGCCGTCCGCGCGGACCCGGTCGATGTTGTTCAGCGGCGCCGCCGTGACCTCGATCAGTTCCTCGCCGTCCTCCGGCACGGGCCGCGGGATCTCCTCGAAGCGCGGGGTTCCGAATCCATGCAGCACGGCCGCCTTCATGACCGGCTCCGGTTCGTCCCGCCCGGCTGTCCGATCCTGGCCTGCCAGGACTTGAGAACTCGTGCCCGGCGCGGCCGGTGCAGCCGGTCGGGCAAGCGCCGGGCAAGCGCATGCGCCCGGGCTTCGGCGCGGTCATGACGAGCCCGTGCCGAGCCCTCACCGCGCAAACCGAAGGTATCGGCCACCCAGTCGACGACGACCCGGTGGTACAGGCGGATGGTTTGTCCCGGCATTCGAGCCTCCCAGGAATGGAACGGAGCTATGCTGAGTACAGCGTACCTTCTATGCGTACACTGTACTCGTAATCTAGCGCTAGGCTACCCCCGTGTCAACGCCGCCCTCCAGCCAGCCGATCTGGACGCGACCCGAGCCCGGAACGCGCCGACCGCGCTTCAGCCGCGAGCAGATCGCTGCGGCGGCGCTGGCCATCGCCGACGCCGAGGGGTTCGATGCGGTGTCCATCCGGCGTATCGCGACCGCGCTCGGCGCCGGGACCATGAGCCTGTACCGGTACATCAGCGCCAAGAGCGACCTGGTCGCGCTCATGGACGACGCGATCATGGGCGAGTCGCTGATACCCGACGGCGAACTCCCGGCCGACTGGCGTGAGGCGCTGGCCATGATCGCCCGGCGCACCCGCTCGGCCCTCCTGCGCCATCCGTGGGCCGTGCAGGCGCTGCAGGGGCGGGGGGCCGCGGCCCAGGACGGGGCGTTCGGCCCGAACGGCATCCGGCATTTCGAGCAGTCCCTGGCCGCCGTGGCCAGCGCGCCGCTGGATACCCCGGCCAAGCTCGACCTGATTTCGATCGTGGACGACTACGTCTTCGGTCATGTCCTGCGCGCGGGCGAGGAGCGGGCCAGGCTCAGCGGGGACGACGTGGGCCACGCGGCGCAGATCGCGGAGTACATCGAGCGCCAGCTCGCCACCGGCCGGTTCCCGCACCTGCAAAGGCTGAGCCGCGACCCGGCCGCGCAGACGCTCGCCGATCCCGGCCGGATAGACGAGCGGTTCGAGCGAGGACTGCGCGCGCTCCTCGACGGCGCCGCGGCCGGCGACGCAGCCCGCACCGCGCCGGAAGGCGGCTAGAGCCAGTCGCTTAGTAGGGCTGGACCGACTCCTCCTGCTGCAATTGGCTGATGTACTGCAGGCCGCGCGACCTGATCAGCTCGCCGCGGACCACCGTGGACAGCTCGCCGAGAAAGTCCTCCCGGTCCCGGTTCACCAGGATGTAGTCGTACACCCAGGCCCAGGTCTGCTGCAGGCTCCGGACACGCAGCCGGTTGTCGGTCTCGCGAGCCTGGCCCCGCTCGGCCAGCCGCACCCTGAGCTCGGTCTCGGTCTGCGTGGTCACGAAGATGCCTATGACCCGGCGCGCTGACATGGCCCGGACCTTGACATAGCCGGTGGGCTCCAGCTCGGCCGCGAGGGGCATCGGGTCCTGGCTGTCGAGCAGCTCGCGAGGCGAGCCGTAGTAGCTGTCCGCGTACGTGCGGGTGTACTCGATCAACTGCCCCTCTTCGCGCAACTTCGTGAACGTCTCGTCGGTGACGAAGTTGTACTCGATGCCGTCGCGCTCGGTGGGGCGGGGCGGCCGCGTGGTGTACGTGGGCACCCGCCGCACCAGGCCGGACAGGACCATCCAGTCCAGCGCCGTGCCCTTGCCGGCGCCGCTCGGGCCGGAAACTACAAAAAGAGGTGGCCTCGCATCCAATTTCGTGGTGCTCCTACCGGGTGCCCAGACTCGTCGCCGCGTGGTATCTGAACTTACCCCGTCAGGTTCCGGCTCAGACGGTCCCCCGGCAGGTGAGCCGGCTGCGCGGGCGGGCCCGGCATCTGGTTCGCTTCTGGGTATGCCCTCTGCCGAACCCCTCGATCCCGCCCAGGCGCCGCCGTGGTTCACCAAGGCCGTGGGCACGCCCGTCAAGCAGGCTGCGGCCGAGGTGGACGGGACCATGATCGCCTACCGGGCCTACGGTGACCCCGAGCTTGGCGGAATCCTGCTCGTGCACGGCGGCGCGGCGCACGCCCGGTGGTGGGACCACATCGCTCCGCTCCTGGCACACGGCCGCCGGGTGGTGGCGCTCGACCTGTCCGGGCACGGCGACAGCGGACGCCGCGACGCCTACAGCCTCGACGTCTGGGCGCACGAGGTGCTGGCGGTGGCCGCCGACGCCGGGCTGGACGACCCGCCCATCGTCATCGGGCACAGCATGGGCGGTTTCGTCGCGCTGCGCGCGGCGAGCATCTACGGAGCCAGGATCGCCGGGGCCGTCGCCATCGACTCACCGGTCCGGGACATCACCCCGGAGGAACGTGCCGCCCGCGAGCGCCGCGCGTTCGGCCCGCTGAAGGTCTACCCGTCGGCGGAGGCGGCGGTGGCCAGGTTCCACCCGATCCCCGACCAGCCGACCCTGCCATATATCACCGCGCACGTGGCCGGTACCTCGATCAGGGAGGTCAGCGGTGGGTGGAGCTGGAAGTTCGACCCGCGCATCTTCGCCAGGCACCACCTCACGCCCGGGCTGCTGACCCGGCTCGACTGCCGGGTCGCCCTCTTCCGAGCCGAGCACGGCATCGTGTCGCCGCAGATGAGCGCGGTCATGTACGACCGGCTCGGCCGGCTCGCCCCGGTGATCGAGATCCCGGTGGCCGGGCATCACGTCATGCTCGACCAGCCGCTCGCGCTGGTGACCGGGATCCGCACCCTGCTCTCCGACTGGGACCATTCCACGCCCGCCACGCCGCGCTGAGTAGCGCGAGCCGCGTTCCCCGCTCAGCTTCGTCAGCTCGGAGATCAGCACTCGATCGTGCGCAACACCGGCGAGCGTCTGCCCGGCGGCGTGGCCGCCGATGCCGCCAACGGCGTGGCCGGGGGCGTGCGGCGCGGTGCCGGCCAGGGCCGCTCATCCGCGATCGCCTGGCGGTACAGCTGCTGGATGGCCGCCTGGCCCAGATAGGCGCTGTAGGAGATCGAGTCCGTATAGCCGCCCAGCTGGTAGCCGCCGATCACCCCGACGATGACGCCGGTCCGGGTGAACCGGTCGAAGCGCATGATCCACGGGCTGCCGCTGGTCCCGCCGGTGAACCCGCCGCAGACGAACCGCAGCTGCGTGGCGCTGAGCCGCGAGGTCCAGTTGAGGCAGGTGACCGGGTCGCCGTCGCTCGACGGATAACCGGTGACCCGGACCAGGTCCTGATACGGGGGATCGATGTCGAGGTGGTTGGCGCCCAGGATGTCCTCGATGTTCTGCCCGTCGTGCGGCTCGAGCACGACGAAGCCGACGTCGAGGGCCGGGTCGGACTCGCTGGCCCACCCGGGAGGGACCAGCAGCCGCTTGACCGCCCAGACACCGTACGGCGCGACGCCGTTGCGGTAGTCCGGTACGAACACGATGTCCTGACGGTAACCGCTGCCCTTCCCGCCGTTGATGCAATGGCCGGCGGTGATCAGCAGGTCCCGGCCCGGGCTGCTCACCACGCTCGCCGTGCAGAAGTGGTCGCTGCTGCCCTGGCGCAGGAAGAGGGCGCCCACCCGCGGGGCGGTCAGGGCGACGTGGGCGTTGTATGACTGTCCCGGCGTCGGTACGAGGGGGTACCGGGCCCGCAACGGCCGGGCGCCGAGCAGCCGGGACTTGTTCCAGTACGCGATCGCCCCGCGGCCGGGGAGCGGGTTCCCCCGCGGAGCCGAGCAGCCGCCGACCGCAGCCACCAGGGCCGCGACCGCCGCCGCGATCACCACACGGAGTCTTGCCCCCGTCCTCATGCGATCCCCCCGGCCGCACTCGCCACGGGCTGGCCGCCAGCGGCGCTGTCATAAGCATCGCACCCGGCCCGGCCCGGCCCGCCGCCCGTTGCCGCCCGGGCGCTACCCGGCCCCGCCGACCGCTATCGTCCGGCCAGGTTGACCCGGCAGACACCCAGGCCGTGCCGCAGCTCGGCCGCCTGCTCGGCGGTCAGGCCGTGCAGCATCCGCTCCTCGAGCGCCGCCACCCGGCCACGGTAGCGCCCGAGCAACCGTCGGCCGTCGCTGGTCAGCGCCAGCACCAGCCGGCGCCGGTCCGCCGCATCGCGATGCCGCTCGATCAGCCTGCGCTGCTCCAGGGCCCGGACCATGTCCGCCATGGTCTGTGCGGTGACGAACGAGTTGCGGGCCAGCTGGGCCGAGGACAGGTCGGGATGGCGTTCTAGCACGGTCAGCGCCGTGTATTGCAAGGCGGTCATCCCGATCGGCCGGAAGATGTCCTCGAGCTGGGCACGAACCGCGAGCTCGACCTGCTTGATGACGTACAGCAGGGTGGGGTCGGCCCTCTCCTGCTGCGCCGCAGGCTCCCCGGCGCCAGCCACAACCGTCTGCGCGGATCTTGCCACCGGCTCATCCCATCGATCTTGTTCTGCCATCAGCATGAGAAGTCTGCCAGCCGCACGCCGGACCCGCTTCGCGCGCTGCTCGAACCCGACCAGTCTGGAACCCCCGGCCGGTCCCGGTGCTGGCCGCCGGTCAGGCGGCGGCCGGAGCGGGCGGGTCGTGGCTGCGGTAGGTGCGATAGCCGTCCGGGCTGGTCACGGTGACCGATCCGTCCGGGAGCAGCACGATGCCCCAGCCCCACCGGTGAATCGCGATCAGGTGGTGGAAGGAGCACAGCAAGATCATGTTAGTGAGGCAGGTCGAGCCGCCCTGGGACCGGGGAACGATGTGGTGCGGCTGGCAGGCCGCGGCCGGCTGGCGGCAGCCCGGCCAGCGGC
>JASHUI010000665.1:0-5757 GCA_030040095.1 Streptosporangiaceae bacterium
GGCCGTCGGGCTCGGCCGGCCGGACGGCCCCGGCGGGCGGCACCCCCACCTCGGGGCCGTCGGCCGCGCCGACGGCCGGCAGCCCGGCTCACCCGCTGGTCACCTCGGCACTCTCGCTCCAGCAGATGGCGGGCCAGCGAGTGATCTACAGCTACGGCGGGCTCAACCCCCCCGCGCGCCTGCTCAACCTGATCCGGCACGGCGAGGCCGCGGGGGTCATCTTCTTCAGCCAGAACGTGTCGAGCGACGCCCAGATCGCGGCCGTCATCGCCGAGCTCGACCAGGCGAACGACGCCCCGACGAACCCGGTACGCGAGCCGCTGCTGCTGATGACCGACCAGGAGGGCGGCCAGGTCCGCCGCCTGCCCGGCGCCCCGCTGCTCTCCGAGCGGCAGATCGGCGCATCGGCCGATCCCGCGACCGCCGCGACGAACGCGGGCAGCACCGCCGGGACCTACCTGCGCGGCCTCGGGCTCGACGTCAACCTCGCGCCGGTGCTCGACGTGTACCGCCAGGCCGGTGACTTCGACGACCAGTACCAGCGCTCCTACAGCATGAACCCCGCCGTCGTCTCGGAACTCGGTGCCGACTTCATCGCGGCCCAGCAGGGCGAGGGCGTCGCCGCCACGGCCAAGCACTTCCCCGGCCTGGGCGCGGCGGCGACGCAGCAGGACACCGACAACGTGCCGGTCACGCTGGACCTGCCGCTGGCCACGATCAGGAACGTGGACGAGCTGCCCTACCGGGCGGCGATCGCGGCCGGGGTCAAGCTGATCATGGTGTCGTGGGCGGTCTACCCGGCGCTGGACCCGTCCCGGCCGGCCGGGCTCTCGCCGGCGATCGTCGGCGGCGAACTGCGCCAGCGGCTCGGTTTCAAGGGCGTCACGATCACCGACGCGCTCGAGGCCGGTGCGCTCCGGGCGTACGGGTCGTTCCAGAACCGGAGCCTGCTCGCGGCCCAGGCCGGGATGGACCTGATCTTGTGCTCGCAGCAGAACGTCAGCGAGGGACAGCAGGCGGCGGCCGGGCTCGAGGACGGCTACCGCGACGGCCAGCTGGCCAGGCAGGGGTTTATCGCCGCGCTGGACCGGGTGCTCTCCCTGCGGGCCGGGCTGGCCGGCTAAGCCGGCCAGCCCGGGAGGCCGCCGTCATGACGGCTCGGGCTCCGGCTCCGTTTCCGCTCGCAGCCGGCGCTGGCGGCTGAGCGCCACGTACCCGAATATCCCGGCCACGAAGACCAGGATCGCCGAGAGCACGAGCGCGGCGCGCAGCCCGGTGTAGAAGGCCTTGTAGGCGGCGTGCGTCATCTCCACGACGAGGACGCCCTGGCCGGCCGCCGCCGAGCCGACCGAGCTGGCGCCGCTGCTGCCGGTCAGGCCGCCGGTCTCGATTATCTTGATCGCGATCGCCTGGAAGGTGTCCGGGATGTGCAGCTTCACCATGCTGGCGGTGAGGTTGGACCGGAGCTGCGCGTTCACCAGCGCGCCCAGGACCGCGATGCCGGTCACCGCGCCGATCTCACGGCTGGTGTTCGTCGCCGACGCCGCCATCCCCGACCGCTCCGGCGGGACGGCCGACAGCGCCGAGGAGGTGATCGGGACCACCGTGGAGCCGACGCCGATGCCGGTCAGGGCCAGAGCCAGCGCCAGCGGCACATACGAGGGATTCGGGTTCAGCGTGATCGTGGTCAGCACCAGCCCGGCGCTGAACAGCAGGCAGCCGATCAGGATCGACCGCGCGGGGCCGACCGTGGTGGTCCAGCGGCCGGCCATGATCGAGGCGATGATCATCAGGACGGTCATCGGCAGGAACGTCAGGGCGATCTTGTACCCGGTCTCGTTGGCCACCTCGTAGAGGTACAGGGCGGTGAAGAAGAACACCGCGAACGTCGCGAAGTAGGCGCAGAACGCGACCACGTTGGCGGTCAGGAAGCGGGGGACGCGCAGATACTTCAGGTCCAGCAGCGGATGGGCCGCCCGTCGCTCCCGGTAGAAGAAGGCGATCGCTGCCACGGCCGACAGGCAGAGCAGCCCGATGACACCGGGCGAGCCGAAGCCGTCGTTCTCCGCATTGATCACCCCGAACGTGAAGGCGGTCAGCGCGCCGGCCCCGAGCACGGTCCCGGAGATGTCGACCCGGTTCGCGTTCGGATCGGAGTTCTCCGGCAGCACGATCGCGCCGGCGATGAGCGCGGCCAGGCCCAGTATCAGGTTGAACCAGAAGATCGCCCGCCAGCTGTCCGGGTTCGGCCCGGGCGGCGCGCCCGGCAGAGTGGCCGGCGCGGCGCCCGCTATCGAGGTGTACACGCCGATCAGCGCCCCGCCGATGACCGGGCCGAGGGCGAGGGCGAGGCCGGATACCGCCGTCCACACGCCCAGGGCCCGGTTGCGGACGCGCTCGTCGGTGTACAGGTGCCGCAGCATCGACAGGGTGCCGGGCTCGCTGGCCGCGGCGCCGAACCCCATCACCGCCCGTCCGGCGATCAGCACCCCGGTGTTCGGCGCCAGCGCCGACAGGACCGATCCGGCGCAGAAGATCCCGGCTCCGATCAGCATGACCCGCTTGCGCCCGAATTCGTCGGACACCATGCCGAACGCGAGCATCGCGGCGGCAAAGGTCAGCGCGTACGCGCCGACCACCCATTGCAGCGAGGAGACCCCGGCGCGCAGGTCGGTCTGCACGCTGCCGAGTGCGACACTCACCACCGTGTTGTCGAGGAAGGTCAGGAAGAGGATCGTGCACAGCACGGCCAGCGCCAGTGAGCGCCCGCCGTGGCGCGCCACGGCCTCCTGCTCGACTTGCACACTCGTCAAGCGCGCCTCCAGGTTAGGCTGCGGACTTGCAGGCGGCGGGCAACTTGGATGTGTTCCCGCTGTTCTCCAGGCTGAGCAGGCCGCAGAAGCTGCCCACGCCTACCTTCCAGGTGCCGTCCTGGTAGACCGCGGTGCCCGACTCATTCTTCAGCGCAGGCGTGCCGTCCAGCAGGATGTTGTAGGTCACCGCGGCCTGGGCGGTCGATATGACCGTGACCTTCGTGACCTGGGCGCTCGCCTCGGACGCCAGGCCTCCGCCGGCCTGGGCCTGGATGATCGAGGTGAACTGCGAGCCGTCCTGCAGGAGGCTGACCCGCTGCGCGACCGGTGTCTTCGGGCTGAAGAAGGCCGTCCAGTTCGCCGCGATTGTCTTCTGGTCGGCCGCGATGGCGGCGGACGAGGACGACGAGGACGCCGACGGCTTGGCCGAGGGCGATGATGTGGGCGCGGAACTACTGCTACCACTGCCGCAGGCGGCCATTCCCCCGCCGAGGGCACAGGTCAGCAGAATCAAAGAAACCAACCTTCGAGTCTTCACCCAGACATTCTCCAGCTTCTGTCACCAATGAGGGAGCCGAGAGATGACGCATGCGTCAGGATCGCCCGGGCGGCGGGTTGCGCGAGACCGACGTCCTGCCAAAGCGGCCCAAATGCCCCTTAGCCGTTTCCGCAGGCTGGCGGAGGGTTATGGCCACCGACGTGTCCGCGTTGCATGCCCAGGGCCGGACCAGGGTCATCTACGAGACCAGGCCGCTCGACTCGGTCAACGCGTCCATCGATGACGTCCTGAAGGGCAAGGCCAGGGCGCGCCTGGTCCTCACCCCGTGACCGGCCGCCGTCAGCCCGGGGTGAGCGAGGCGGCGTGATCGGGGACGTAGGTCTGCATGTCTCGCGGCACCCGCACGTAGCCCCGGGCTGGCGGGCGGGGCGGCAGCCGCAGCGGCGCCTGCTGCACGTCGTGGTAGGGAATGGTGGACAGCAGGTGCGAGATCATGTTGATCCTGGCTCGCCGCTTGTCCTCGCTCTCCACCACGTACCACGGCGCCTCGGGGATGTCGGTGTGCACGAACATTTCGTCCTTGGCCCGGGAGTAGTCTTCCCAGCGCGTTATCGACTCCAGGTCCATGGGGGAGAGCTTCCACCGCCGCATCGGGTCGTCCAGCCGCGCCTGGAACCGGCGCTGCTGCTCCTCGTCGCTCACCGAGAACCAGTACTTCCGCAGCAGGATGCCGTCTTCGACCAGCAGCCGCTCGAAGATCGGGCACTGATGCAAGAACCGGTGATATTCCTCTTTCGTGCAAAAGCCCATGACATGCTCCACGCCGGCCCGGTTGTACCAGCTTCGGTCGAACAGCACCACCTGGCCCGCGGTCGGCAAATGGCCGGCATAGCGCTGGAAATACCACTGGGCACTCTCGCGCTCGGTCGGCGCCGGGAGCGCGGCGATCTGGACGACGCGGGGGTTCAGGTACTGGGTGACCCGCTTGATCGTGCCGCCCTTGCCGGCCGCGTCGCGACCCTCGAAGATCACCACGATCCGGGCCCGCTCGGCCCGCACCCACTCCTGAACCTTCATCAGCTCGGCCTGCAGCCGGAGGAGTTCCTTCTCGTAGAGCTTGCGCGGCAGCTTGTGCGCGACAGCCCGACTCGGGGTCGCCTCGCCCTTTCCGCCTTTGCCCGCCACTGCCGCACCTCCCGCTGCCGCCCTGTGTCCATACTCGCACCGGGCCGCAGGCCGGCCGCGCGGTCACGGGCCGGCCCGGGTTCTAGCTGCTGGCGGGGCGGGCCGGGGTCAGGCCGGTCATCTCCTCGCTGAGCTGCCACAGCCGTCGCGCCGCGGCGTCGTCGCGGGCGGCCGCCGAGGGTTCGCGCCGCCGCCGCTTGACGTAGTAGCCGCCGGTCGCGGTGCTCACCTCCGGCGAGGTGGCCAGGTACACGATGGTGTCGGCGCCGCGCTGCGGCGACAGCAGGAACGGGCGGGCGAGCGTCAGGCCCAGACGCAGCGGGAGCCTGGCCTCGCGCCCGAACCCGGTGCGCACCACGCCCGGGTGCGCGCAGTTCGCGGTGGCGCCTGTGCCGTCGAGCCTGCGGGCGAGCTCGCGCGTGAACAGGATGTTCGCGAGCTTGCTGTTGGCGTAGGCGCGCCAGCTGTTCCAGCCGCGCTCCAGCTGCGGGTCGTCGAGATCCAGCCGGGCCGCGGTGTGCGCGTCGGAGGTGACGGTGACGACCCGCGCCGGGGCGGCGGTGAGCTTGCCGAGCAGCAGGTTGGTCAGCAGGAACGGCGCGAGGTGGTTGACCGCGAAGACCTCGTCGAAGCCGTCGGCCGTGGTCCGGTGCTGGCCGGCCACCAGGCCCGCGTTGTTGATCAGCACGTCGATGCGCTCCAGCCCCTCGAGGCGGCCGGCGAGTTCCCGCACCTGTGCCATCGAGGTGAAGTCGGCGATCTCCCACCGGGCCGGCACCGGCCCGCCCAGTTCCGATGCCGTCGCCTCGGCCCGGGCCCGGTCGCGCCCGATCAGGACCACCTGCGCGCCCAGCCCGGCCAGCGCGGTGGCCGCCGCCTTGCCGATTCCCGACGTCGCCCCGGTCACCACGCAGACTTTGCCGTTCATGGCGGCATGCTAGCCCTGGCCGGCCGCGGTGGTCAGGCGAAGACATCCGGCGGCGGCACCGGCGAGGGCTCGGCGTCCGCGTCCGTGATCGGCCTGGACCCGGCCACGAACCGGTCGAGCGCGTCGCCTTCGAGGAGCCGGGACGGGAACGGATCGGCCGCGACGCGCCTGGTCAGCGCCGCGACGGGGAGCGGCCCGGCGCCCGCCGCCACGATCAGGTTGCCGAACCTGCGGCCACGCAGCACGGCCGGCTCAGCGATCAGGCAGGCGTGCCGGAAGACCGAGCGCACGGCGGCCACCCGGCGCCTGGCGTGGGCCAGCGGCGGGCCGTC
>JASHUI010000071.1:0-3826 GCA_030040095.1 Streptosporangiaceae bacterium
CTCGAAGTAACGCTCTGCGCCGGTGGGCTGTGCCATGCAATTAGCGTAACATATAAGTCACGTCCCAGCCAGTCGCCTGAGCAGCGAGGTGCTGGCGGCGGCCAGGATGGCTGTGTGTCCGCGCGCCACAGGGCCTCGAGAGCGAGGGCAGAACGTTCGGTCAATGCGATCTCCACGGTCAGCAGGGACAGCCCGCCACCTCGAGCATCATGCCGGTGACCACGCCCCGCTGGCCGTCGTGAGCCTCGGCCAGAGCCTGTACCAGACCTTCTACAACATCATTGACGCGGCCGTGGTGATCGTCTCGATGCCCATCGTGCCGATCGTCATCTTCGCCCGGCGCAGGACCATTTCTGGCCTCTCCGCAGAAGCGGTCAAGTAGCCCAGGAAGGTCGACCCGGCCTTCAGACGTTACGCCACGTCTCGACCACAGGAGCCAGGTCGGCCAGCCTGGTGATGACCGCGTCGGGCTCGGCCCCCTCGAATCCGGGCACGTCGCTGTGCGGGACCAGCACCGCGCGCATCCCGGCCCGCTTGGCGCCGTACACGTCGTCGTAGGGCCGGTCGCCGACGAACACGCAGGCGGCCGGGTCGCCGACCCCCACGGCGGCCATCGCCGCGCGGAACGCCTCGGGGTGCGGCTTGGTCCAGTCGATCTCGCTGCTGTAGACCGCGCCGTCGATCAGGTCGAGCACGCCGTCGCGCCGGAAGACCTCCTCGTGCCAGCTGCGGGGCCACATCGTGTTCGAGAGCACCCCGACGCGAATCTGACGAGCGCCCAGGTAGGCGAGCAACTCGGGCACGTCCGGGTCGGTGAGCGTGTGCGGCTGCCAGGCCTCGAAGTAGCTGGCCAGGAAGGCCGCGGTCGGGGTCACCCCGGCCCGCTCGAACACGTGATCGATCGTGGCGCTGCGCTGCTCGCGCTCGGCCGCGGTCCACAGTTCCCGCTCGGCGGCCCTTATGGCCGAGGCGTGGCGTTCAGAAATATCGCCGGTGAAATGCTGGGCACACACCTCGCGCCATAGCGCGAAGTGATCGATCGTATGCCAGGGGGTCAGCGTCCCGCCCCAGTCGAAAATGACCGCCTCCACCATGGAAAGCAGCTTATGCGCCGCCGCGCGGCCCGGCCGTTCAGCGCCGCGGGGCGGGCCGGGGCGGCCCGGGCAGGGGTCGCGAGCCGGGCCGGTGACCCGGTGTTTTCGGCTACCGTACTTCCATGTCCGGGTTGCAGTTCGTCGTCGACTTCGTCAAGGCGGTCGTCTGGCCGGCGGCGATCGTGGCGATCGTGGCATTCCTGCGCCGCCCGATCGTGGACATTCTCACGCAACTGGCGTCCGGCCTGCGGCGGCTGCGCTCCGGCCAGTCCGACGCCGAGTTCGACAGGATCGCCGGGCAGACCAAGGCCGAGCTGACCGCGACGGTGTCGGCCGGGCGGCCGGGCGGGCCCGCGATCCCGGTGCTGCTCAGGTTCGCCACGGTGGCCGACGAGGATCCGGCGGCGGCCATCGGGCAGGCGTTCGGGGCGGTGGAGGTGGCCCTGCGGGAACTCCTGGGTTCCGCGGGCAAGCTGGTCCCGGTGGGCAGCGGCGATCCGACCGCCGTGGCCAGGTTCGCGCGCGATCAGGGGCTGGTTCCGGAGTCGGTCGTCCGGGCGGTGGACGGCGTGGTGACGCTTCGCAACCTGGCCTCCTCGGACCCGACCCGGGTGACCAGGGATCACGCCGTGAAGTTCCTGGCCCTCATCGACGCGCTGCTGTTCGCGATTGCCACGCAGCGCGAGCGATCCATTGCCAGCCAATCGCCGATCCCCTCGCGTGATTATTAGGAGACATATCCGCCCCGCCCGATAGGGCCAGGGTCAGGGCGGCCGGGGAACACGAGGTTTGCCGGTCCTGTCGCGACTATGCCGCTTCGTCGGGACAGAGGGCGCCACGAACCGATCTGCCGGCGCCCCGGCCGTGCGCGGGCGGGGCCAGCCTGGAAGACTAGCGGGAACTCGGGACACGCCAAGGGGGCGGGCAGAGAAGGGACGCTTGCGATGGCCGATACCGATCCGGACAACGCCGTCGAATTGCACGGTACGGTCGCCGTGCAAGGCACGGTAACCGGGAAGGATCCGGACGCTATTGTCGCGCAGATCGAGCGCACCCGGGAGAACCTGGCGCAGACCATCGACGCCCTCGCGGAACGAGTGAGCCCGGCCAACAACGTGCGCCGCCTGCGCGAGCAGGCGAAGGAACAGGTCGCCAGGCCCGAGGTCCGCCTGGCGGTGGCCGCGGTCGGCCTGGCCATCCTGGGAGTGGCCGTCATACGGATCTGGGGCCGGCGCCGGAAATAACGCGCAAGTCCCAGGCACTGGGGTCGGCCGCTCTCCCGGCTAGGTGCCCCCTGGAACGCGCGGAGGTCCGGGTGGAACCCGGTGGACCCCCCACATCGGTTCCACCAGCCTCCGGGCCGCCTCGCGGCGCGCCCGCTCGGCCTCCGCCTCCGCCCGCTTAGCCTCCGCCCGCTCCGCCCGCTCGGCCTGCTCCCGGCGCGCGCGCCGCCTGCGGCTCACGAAGCGGCTCGTCCCGATCACGGTCAGGATCAGCAGCGCCGCGACGGACGCCAGCGCCATGACCGCCAGCCCGGCGTAAAGGTCCGGCCGGTTGTCCGCCGGAGCCAGGCCCTCGGAGACGAAGGTCTGCGGCGTGCGGAGGGCGACCAGCGTGGAGCCGCGCTGGACCGCCACGACGCGCCCCAGGACGCCGCTCTCGGGCACCGGGCCCCATCTGCGGGAGTCGACCGAGATGTTGCGGCGGTCGCCCAACACCCAGATCTGCCCGCGGCGCAGCGTCACGGAGAACGGCACCACCGAGGGCCGGTCGCCGGGGTAGAGGTAGGTCTCGTCCAGCGGCTTCCCGTTCACGGTGACCCGGCCCTGGGCATCACAGCAGGCGACGCGGTCGCCGGGCAGGCCGATCACCCGCTTCACGAAGACGTCGTTGGTGCCGGAGACCCGCCGGGGGACGCGCAGGACCACCACGTCGCCGCGCCGGATCGCCGAACCCGTGACGGCGAACATCTGGTCACCGGGACGGATCGTGTTCTCCATCGTGGGTGACTGCTCGGTATAGGGCTGGATGGACAGGACAGGGACCGCGATGCTGGCGCTCAGCAGCCCGGCGGAGACCACCACCAGGATCCAGAAGACAATCCGTCCGGCAGGCGGCTTCGACCGCTGCGGCGGCGCCCACGTCTTGGTGTCCTGCTGAGTCACGGGCGCCTCCGGGCCGGGCCGTCTCAGAGGAAATTCATACCCTCGCCCCGGTATGTCGGAACGGTCGCGACCACCGCGTTTTCCTCGATCAGGTGGAGTTCGCCGAACCGCTCGCACAGCTCGCCCGCCTTGGCGTGCCGCAGCCACACCCGGTCGCCGATCCTGAGCCGGTCCGCGGGCGGGCCGAGCAGCGGAGTCTGCACCTCGCCGGCGCCCTCCTGCCCGTCCAGGCGCAGCCCGGCCGGCAGGTACGGGCTCGGCAGCCGGGACCGGCTCGCCGGGCCCGAGGCCACGTAGCCGCCGCCCAGCACGGTGACCGCCCCGGGCCCGGGCCTGCGCACCACCGGGAGCACGAAGAACGCCGCCGGCCGGCCGCGGAAGCGGCGGTAGCCGTCGAACAGCGTCGGATGGTAGAGCCCGGACCCGGCACCGATCTCGGTCACCGCGGGCTCCGCCGACGTCGTCTCCAGCGAGCCGGTGCCGCCGCCGTTGACGAACTCCAGCGGCGCGACCGCCCGGACCGCCGCGACGATCGCCGCCCGGCGCGCGGCCAGTTCGGCGGCGGAC
>JASHUI010000666.1:0-10564 GCA_030040095.1 Streptosporangiaceae bacterium
ACGCCAGGCAGCGCCGCGGGCCCCCGGGGCCCCGCCCGCGGGCGGGCCGGCCGACTCGGTGCTCGAGGCGGTCCTCGAGCGGGTCACGTTCGCGAACGAGGAGACCGGCTACACGATCGCCCGGGTGGCGACCGACCGCGGCGGGCCCGACCTGCTGACCGTGGTCGGGCCCTTGCTCGGCGCGCAGGTCGGCGAGAGCCTGCGGATGACCGGCCGCTGGACCACGCATCCGCGGTACGGCCGGCAGTTCGAGGTCCGGTCCTATTCCACCGTGCTGCCCGCCACCATCCAGGGCATCCAGCGCTACCTGGGCTCCGGGCTGATCAAGGGCATCGGCCCGGTCATGGCCGAGCGCATGGTCGCGCATTTCGGCACCGACATCCTGCGCGTCATAGAGGAGCAGCCGCAGCGCCTGGTCGAGGTGCCCGGCGTCGGGCCCAAGCGCACCAAGCTGGTCGCCGACGCCTGGGAGGAGCAGAAGGCCATCAAGGAGGTGATGGTCTTCCTGCAGGGGGTCGGGGTCTCGACCTCGCTGGCCGTGCGCATCTACAAGCAGTACCGGGACGGCGCCATCGGGGTGGTGCGCGACGAGCCGTACCGGCTGGCCGCCGACGTGTGGGGAATCGGCTTCAAGACCGCGGACACCATCGCCCGGGCGGTCGGCATCGCGCACGACAGCCCGGAGCGGATCAAGGCCGGCCTGCGCCACACGCTGTCGGAGGCGGCCGACGACGGTCACTGCTTCCTGCCGGTGCCCAACCTGCTCACCGAGGCGGCGAAGATCCTCGACGTGGGCCGGGAGATGATCGGCCCGTGCCTGGACGACCTGGTGGCCGAGGAGGGCGTGATCCGCGAGGACGTCGCGCTGGGCGATCAGCAGGTACCCGCCGCCTACCTGGTTCCCTTCCACCGGGCCGAGCGGTCGCTGGCCGGCGGGCTGCTGGAGTTGCTGCACGCCGGCCAGGACCGGATGGCCGCGTTCGGCCGGCTCGATTGGGACCGGGCCCTGGCCTGGCTGAGCCAGCGCACCGGCACCGAGCTTGCCCCCGAACAGCAGGAGGCGGTGCGGCTGGCGCTGACCAGGCGGGTGGCGATCCTGACCGGCGGGCCGGGCTGCGGCAAGAGCTTCACGGTCCGCTCGATCGTGGAGCTGGCCCGGGCCAGGAAGGCCAAGGTCGTGCTGACCGCGCCGACCGGCCGGGCCGCCAAACGGCTGGCCGAGCTGACCGGCCACGAGGCCGCCACCGTGCACCGGCTGCTCCAGCTCCAGCCGGGCGGGGACCCGAAGTACGACAGGGACAACCCGCTGGACGCCGACCTGGTCGTGCTGGACGAGTCGTCCATGGTCGACCTCATCCTGGCCAACAAGCTGGTCAAGGCCGTGCCCCGGGGCGCGCACCTGCTGCTGGTCGGCGACGTGGACCAGCTCCCCTCGGTGGGGGCGGGCGAGGTGCTGCGCGACCTGCTGGCCGCCTCCGACGTGATCCCGAGGGTCCGGCTGACGAAGATCTTCCGGCAGGCTCAGCAGTCCGGGATCGTGGTCAACGCGCACCGGGTCAACGCCGGCTCGCCGCCCCGGCTGGCCGGTTTCCCCGACTTCTACTGGTTCACCTGCGAGGACACCGAGCAGACGGCCGCGCTGACCGTGGACATCGTGGCCCGCCGCATTCCCCGCCGGTTCGGCCTGGACCCGCGCCGCGACGTCCAGGTGCTCGCGCCGATGCACCGCGGCCCGGCCGGGGCGGGCAACCTCAACCTGCTGCTGCAGGAGACGCTCACCCCGTACCGGGAGGGACAGCCCGAGCGGCGCTACGGCGGCCGCGTGTTCCGGGTCGGGGACAAGGTGACGCAGCTGCGCAACAACTACGACAAGGGCGCCGCCGGGGTGTTCAACGGAACGGTCGGCGTGGTCAGCGACGTGTCACTGGACGACGGCAAGCTCACCGTGATCACCGACGAGGACGAGAGCGTCGACTACGGCTTCGACGAGCTCGACGAGCTCTCGCACGCCTACGCGGCCACGATCCACCGCTCGCAGGGCAGCGAGTACCCGGCCGTGGTCATCCCGCTCACCACCGGGTCCTGGATGATGCTGCGCCGCAACCTGCTCTACACCGCGATCACCCGGGCCAAGAGGCTGGTCGTGCTGGTCGGGTCCCGCCGGGCCCTGGCCGCCGCGGTGCGCACCCCCGGCGCCGGCCGGCGCCACACCGGCCTCACCCACCGCCTGATCCAGCCGTAGCGGGCCCTTCCGCGCGCCGGGCTTTTGCCGTGGGTGAGGCCGCGTGTGATGATGACCCGCGTGCCGCCCGCTCGCATGACCGACTCGAAGCTGCTCGCCGTCAGCGACCTGCACGTCGCCCACCAGGAAAACCGTGAGCTGGTCGAGGAGATGCGGCCGCAGTCCTGCTCGGACTGGCTGCTCGTGGCCGGCGACATCGCCGAGTTCGCCGCGGACGTGGAGTGGGCGCTGCGCGTGCTCAGCCAGCGCTTCGCGACGGTCGTCTGGGCCCCGGGCAATCACGAGCTGTGGACCTGCGGCGCGGATCCCGTGCAGCTACGGGGGGAGGAGCGCTACCGGTACCTGGTCCGGCTCTGCCGCGGGCTGGGCGTGCTCACCCCGGAAGACCCGTACCCGGTGTGGGAGGGCGAGGGCGGGCCGGTCGTGGTCGCGCCGCTGTTCCTCCTCTACGACTACTCGTTCCTGCCTCCGGGCGCGGCCACCGCGGCCGAGGGGCTCGCCCTGGCCTACCAGGCCGGCGTGGTCTGCAGCGACGAGGCACTGCTGCATCCCGACCCGTATCCGAGCCGCGAGGCATGGTGCCGGGCCCGGGTGGAGGTCACCGAGCGCCGCCTGGCCGCGCTGGGGCCCGGTGCCCGCACGGTCCTGATGAGCCACTTCCCGCTCATCCGCGAGCCCGCCGAGAGCCTGCGGTACCCCGAGTTCGCCCAGTGGTGCGGCACGACGCGCACCGCCGGCTGGCACCTGAGGTTCGGCGCCGCGGCCGTGGTCTACGGACATCTGCACATCCCGCGGACCACCTGGCACGACGGGGTGCGGTTCGAGGAGGTTTCGCTCGGCTACCCAGACGAACGGCGCCAGCGTGAGGCGGCCGCCGTGACCCCGCGGGAGATACTGCCGGCCAAGGAGGCCGGGAATGGCTGAGGAGATCCTCGGGTGATCGAGGAGATCCTCGGTCCCGGCGTGTCGGCGGCGGAGACCTTCGGCGACGCGGCGGGCGTCGTCCTGTTCCCGGAGGAGGAGGCGGTCGTCGCCAGGGCCGTGCCGAAGCGGCGCCGCGAGTTCGCGACCGCCCGGGCATGCGCCCGCGCGGCACTGGCCGGGCTCGGCGTGCCGTCCGCCCCGATTGTGCCCGGCTACCGCGGCGCGCCGCAATGGCCGCCGGACGTGGTGGGCAGCATCACCCACTGCGACGGCTACCGCGCGGCCGCCGTGGCCCTCACGGCCGACGTGATCACGCTCGGCGTGGACGCCGAGCCCGACGAGCCGCTGCCCGACGGCGTGCTCGAACTGGTGGCCAGGCCCGAGGAGCGCGCCTGGCTGGAGGGGCCCGGCTGCGGGGCGGCGGGGCCGTCCTGGGACAGGCTGCTGTTCAGCGCGAAGGAATCGGTGTACAAGGCCTGGTTCCCGCTCACCGGGCGGTGGCTGGATTTCGGCGACGCGGTGCTGACCTTCGACCCGGCCGGCACCTTTACCGCGCGCCTGCTCGTGCCCGGCCCGGCGGTCGGTGACCGCCAGGTCGCGGGGTTCGCCGGGCGCTGGCTGGTGCATGACGGGCTGATCCTGACCGCCATCGTGATGCCGGCCCGCCGCTGACCATGGCGCGCCGGACGCGGCGCCAGGCATGATTCCCGGGAGCGCCTGACGCTGCGCTGGCGGCCGCCGGCCCGGGCGACCGCCGGCCGACGGTACCTACCCGCAGGGGCGAGGATGGACATCCTTATAGCTGAGGTCGTCGGCGACGTCGCGCTGGTGCTGGTGGTGGCGTCGGTCATGGGCGCGATCGCCCGGCGGTGCGGGCAGCCGGCCGTCATCGGCCAGATCCTCGCGGGCATCCTGCTCGGTCCCAGCGTGCTCGGCCGCCTGCCCGGCCATCTGACCGGCCGGCTGTTCCCGCACACGGCGCTGCCGGCGCTGACGGTGCTGTCCCAGGTGGCGGTCGTGATCTTCATGTTCGCGGTGGGATACGAGCTCGACCGGCGGGCGCTGCGCCGGCGGCACCGGGCGGTGTGGCTGGTCGCCGGGTGCGCGCTGGTCGTGCCCATGAGCCTGGGGGCCGGCGCGGCCCTTATCTTAAAGCCGGAGTTCGCCGCCCTGGGCGAGCACCACATGAGCCGCTCCCTGGTGCTGTTCATGGGCGTGGCCCTGTCCATCACCGCCCTTCCGGTGCTGGCCGCGATCGCGCGCGAGCGCGGCATCGCGGGGACCGTTCCCGGCGTGGTCGCGGCCTCGGCGGCCGGGATCATGGACGTCACGGCGTGGGTGGTGCTGGCCGCGGCGCTGGTCGGCACGTCGGGCCGGACCGGCCGCCCCTGGCCGGTGACCCTGGCGCTGGTCGTCTGCTTCGCGGCGGTCATGCTCCTGGGCGTGCGCCCGGCCCTGCGCCACTGGATGAACGGGCGGCGCTTCGTGGTCTCGAACCCGCTGCCCTTGGCCCTGGTGCTGGCGCTGGGAAGCGCGTGGGTGACCGCCTCGCTCGGCCTGCACCCGGTGTTCGGGGGATTCCTGGCCGGCCTGACCATGCCCGGCCCCGACGGCGCCCCTGATGCCGAGGTGCTGCGTCCGATGGAGGAGATCGGCGGGATCCTGCTGCCGCTGTTCTTCGTCGTCACCGGCCTGTCGGTGAACGTCGGCGCCCTGAGCGGCGACGCGCTGGTGCTGCTGGTGATCCTCTGCGCCCTGGCCGGCGCGGGCAAGCTGGGCCCGGGCTTCGCCGCCGCCAGGCTCGGCGGGCTGGGCCGCCGGGACGCGGCCACCGTCGCCGCGCTGGTGAACGCGCGCGGGCTCACCGAGCTCATCGCGCTGAACGTCGGGCTGAGCGCGGGCCTGCTGGACCAGCGGCTGTTCAGCGTTCTCGTCCTGATGGCCGTGATCACCACGGTCGTGACCCCGCCGTTGCTGGCGCTGATCCGCTCGCCCGCGCGCCCGGCGCCCGGCGGCGTCGCCGCGCAGGCGCAGGCGCGGGTGCCGCACAAAGAGGAGAACTGATAATATCTGGCCCGCAGTGGCGGGCAGATTTTTGCCGTGGAAGGGCAGGATATGAGCCCTGAAGGCGCCGAAAATGCTGACGTCGTCGTCGTGGGCGGCGGGCCTGGAGGATCGACATTAGCAGCGCTGCTCGCGATGCAGGGCCACCGGGTCGTGCTGCTGGAGAAAGAGGAATTCCCGCGATATCAGATCGGCGAGTCACTGCTGCCTTCCACGGTGCACGGGATTTGCCGGCTGACCGGTGTCTTCGACGACCTGGCCGGCGCCGGATTTACCCGGAAGAGGGGCGGGACGTACCGGTGGGGCGCGAACCCTGATCCGTGGACGTTCGCGTTCGCCGTTTCGCCGAGCATCGCCGCCGAGACGTCGTACGCCTATCAGGTGGAGCGCAGCAAGTTCGACAAGATCCTGCTCGACCACGCCCGCAGGCTCGGCGCCGACGTCCGGGAGCAGTGCCAGGTCACCGGCGTCCTCAGCGAGGACGACCGGGTCAGCGGCGTCGCCTACGCGGACGCCGCGGGGAACGCGCGCCGCCTCGGCGCCCGGTACGTGGTCGACGCCTCGGGCAACAAGAGCCGGATATACGGTCACGTCGGAGGCTCGCGAAAGTATTCGGAGTTCTTCCGCAGCGTGGCGCTCTTCGGCTACTTCAACGGGGGCAAGCGGCTGGCCCCGCCGAACTCGGGCAACATCCTCTCGGTCGCGTTCGACAGCGGCTGGTTCTGGTACATCCCGCTGAGCCCGACGCTGACCAGCGTGGGCGCGGTGGTGCGTCGCGATCAGGCGGGCAAGATCCAGGGCGACCCCGAAGCGGCGTACCGGGCCCTCATCGAGGAATGCCCGATGATCACCGAATACCTGCGCGACGCGACCCGGATCACCGACGGCGTGTACGGGCAGCTGCGGGTGCGCAAGGACTATTCCTATCACAATACGAAGTTCTGGCGGCCCGGCATGGTGCTCATCGGAGACGCGGCGTGTTTCGTCGATCCCGTATTCTCCACGGGCGTGCACCTGGCCACCTACAGCGCGCTGCTGGCCGCGCGGTCCATCAACAGCGTTATGGCGGGCGCGATCAGCGAGCAGGCGGCATTTGAGGAATTCGAGGCGCGGTACCGCCGGGAGTACCGCGTATTCTACGAATACCTCATGTCCTTCTACGACATGCACGTCAGCGAGGAATCGTATTTCTGGTCGGCCAAGAAAATCACCAGGAGCACAAGCTCCGAGCTGCACGCGTTCATCGACCTGGTGGGCGGGATAGCCTCGGGCGAGGCGGCCCTGGCCCAGGCGGAGGAGCTGCGGGCGCGCTTCCAGGGCCAGTCCCGGCAGTTCGCCGAGGCGGTGGACGAACTCGTCGCCGGCCAGGAGCGGACCATGCTGCCGGTGTTCCGGTCGTCGCTGGTCAAGCAGGCGACGGTGGAGGGCGCGCAGATCCAGTCCCTGGCCATGCTGGGCGCGGTCGAGGGAAGCGAGCGGCCGCTGTTCGACGGCGGGCTCGTCGCGTCGGCCGACGGCATGTCCTGGTCGGTGCCCGGATGAGGATCACCACCCCGCCGGCCGGCGCGCGGGTGCCGCTCGAAAGCATCGACCTGGCCGACACCGACCTGTACACCAAGCGCGACGCGCACCTGGTCTGGCAGACGCTGCGGGCGGAGCGGCCGATCTTCTGGCAGGAGCAGGCCAGGGGCGAGGGTTTCTGGGCGGTGACCCGGCGGGCCGACGTGCGCCGCGTGCTGTCGGAGTACGAGACGTTCAGCTCGCAGGGCGGCACCGCCATCGCCATGCTCGACTCCGCCGACCCGGCGGCCGGGCTGATGATGCAGGCCACCGACCCGCCGCGGCACCAGCATTTCCGCGAGAAGATGGCGCACCCGTTCTCGACGCGCGCGGTTCCGGCCTACGCCCGGCAGGCCCGGTCGTTCGCCAGGGACGCGATCGCCGCGGCGGCGGACGGCGGCGTCTGGGACGTGGCCGACGCCTTCTCCCGGCTGCCGATGACGGTCGCCGCCACGATCATGGGCCTGCCGCAGGCCGACATCGATCCGCTGATGCGGCTCGCCTACGCCTCGCTGGCGCCCCGCGACCCCAGGTTCAGCGCGGGCACGAAGGCGGCCGCCATCGCCACCCACTACGAGATCATCGGGTATTTCAACCGGATCATCGGGCAGCGCCGCAAGAGCCCGTCCGCCGATCTGATCAGCGACCTCATCGCCGCCGAGGTGGAGGGGCGCCGCCTGACCGACGACGAGCTGGTGCTCAACTGCCTGAGCCTGCTGCTGGGCGCGGTCGTCACCACCTCGCAGGTCGTCAGCTCGACCTTCATGGGCCTGGCCGGGCAGCAGGGCGGCGAGGGCCACTGGCCGCCGGGCACGCCGGTGCAGCCCGCGGTCGAGGAGGCGTTGCGGTGGTCCTCCCCGGTGACTCATTTCATGCGGCGCGCCTGCCGTGACACGAGGATGTACGGCCAGCGGATCCAGGCCGGCGAGGCGGTCACCGCGTGGATCGGATCGGCGAACCGCGACGAGACCGTGTTCGAGCGGCCGTACGAGATCGACCTGCGGCGCGCGCCCAACCGGCACGTGGTCTTCGGCGTCGGCCCGCACCGCTGCCTCGGCACCCACCTGGCCCGGCTCATGCTCAGGGAGTCGTTCACCGAGCTGATCGCCCGCATCGAGGCGTTCGAGCTGGCGGGCGAGCCCGGCCACCTGGTGTCCAACGAGATCGCCGGCGTGGTCAGCCTGCCGCTGCGGGTGAAGCTCCGGCCCGGCGGCCCCGTCCCGCCGGTCTCGCCGGTCTCGCCGGTCTCGGCGGGCATCGCCGCGGTTCACGCCAGCGACTGAGTGAGCGACGCTCCCCGCGCGCCGAACCGCAGCCGGCCGAGGGCGCCGTTCACGATGGGCAGGTACGGGGGGACGTGCCCGCATCCGACCTCGCCGATGATCGGCACGCCCAGCCCGCCCAGCGCGTCGAGCACCGCTTCCCGCTGGGTCAGGGTCCGGCAGTCCGCGCCGATCGTGCGGGCCACCAGCACCGCGCGGGCCTGCGCGAAGAAGCCCGCCAGCCGCATGCCGTGCAGGCTCCGGCAGACGGCGAACGCGTCGTCGCCCGCCGCCTCGACGTAGACGATGAGGCCCTCGGCCGCGTACTCGCCGCAGAACCGGGCCGCGTCCCCGTACGGCGTGCCGGCCAGGTGGCGCACGGTCTCCAGGCAGCCGCCGATCAGGCGCCCCGCGACGTCCACCGCGCCGCCGCCGCGGTCGAGCCGCTCCCACGGCCCGTCATCGACCCCGGCGACCTGCGTGAACGAGGAGCCGCGCGGGCTCGCGACCACGTCGAGCCAGGTCATCGCCGGCCCCCGGGCGGCGTACGGCGTGTTCATCAGGTTGTTGGAGTGCAGGGTGGCCATGCCGGTCCGCAGCGTCACCGGCAGGATCAGGGTCGAGATGTCGGAGAACCCGACGAGCCAGGTCGGCTCGGCCGCGGCGATCGCGTCCCAGTCCAGCAGCGGTAGCAGGTCGATGGCGGTCTCCCCGCCCCGCGGCGGGACCACGGCCCGGATGGACGGGTCGGTCAGCATGGACATCAGCTCGGCCGCCCGCTCCGCGGCGGGCGCACTGACGTGCGATGTCCCGTCCATGCACGCGCCGATGACGACCTCGTACCCCCGGCCGCGGACCGCCTCCACCGCGCGCTCCAGCACCGTCCGCTCCCGCTGCGCGACGCCCATCGAGGGCGACGTCACGCCCACCAGGTCGCCCGGCCGCAGCGGAGCGGGAAACCGGATCGTCACACCCCTATCCTGCCGTCTTCCAGCGGGCCTGTGCCGCCCGCCGGAACCGGCGTTCAACCAACGCGGCCGCAGCAGTTGAACGCGCCGGCGCTCCGGCACCATACGACGATGGGCGACGCTGGCTGGCTGCCATTCGAGGTGACTCCCGACGACAGCGGCACCCCCGCGAACGCCGGGGGACTGCGGGCCTACCTGGGCGACACCGGCTCGATCGACCGGCTGCTCACCGAGGCCAAGGCGGTGGTCTTCCGGGGCTTCCAGGTTCGCCCCGATCAGCTCGACGGCGTGCTCGACCTGCTCCTGCGCAACCGCCTGGCGTACGTGCACGGCAACTCGCCGCGGACGAAGGTCGGCCGCGAGGTCTACACCTCCACCGAGTACCCGGCCGAGCTCACCATCTCCATGCACAACGAGCTCTCCTACGCCGCCAGCTGGCCGGCCAGGCTGGTGTTCTTCTGCGAGACGGCGGCGGCCGGCGGCGGCGCGACGCCGGTGGCGGACGGGGCCCGCTGGCTGGCCGGCCTGGACCCAGAGGTCAGGGAGGCCTTCTCCGGCGGCCTGCGCTACGTGCAGAACCTGCCCGACGGCCACGGCCTGGGCCGCAGCTGGCAGGACACCTTCGAGACCGACGACAGGGACCAGGTCGAGGCCCACCTCGCCGGCGCCGGGGCGACCTGGGAATGGAAGAGACGGGGGCTGCGGGTGATCCAGGTCCGCCCGGCCACGACCCGCCACCCGGTCACCGGCGCCGAGGTCTGGTTCAACCAGGCCGACCAGTGGCACCTGGCCACGCTCGACAGCCAGACCGCGGCCGGGCTCGCCGAGATCATGCCGGAGGAAGACCTGCCCCAGTCGGTGCGGTTCGCCGACGGCTCGCCGATACCGGACGACCAGGTGCGGCAGGTCCGGGACCGCGGCCTCGACGCGGCCGTCGACGTGGACTGGCATCCCGGCGACCTGCTGCTCATCGACAATGTGCTGGTCGCCCACGGCCGGCGCGCGTTCACGGGCAGCCGCCGGGTGCTGGTGGCCATGTCCGACTAGAGGGGCCCGGCGGCGGGCCGCCGGGTGCCGCCGGCCCGCCCCGCGCTGGCCGCCGCTACTGGGATGTGATGCCGGACCCGAGCGCGCCGGCCGGAAGGTCGGACTTGCAGGCCTGCTGCGCGGCCTGGAACTGCTGCGATTGCGGATCGAGGCCGCTCGCCGACGGGAAGCTGACGCCGTGACCGCTCGAGACCGGGTCAGGGAAGTTCGGTATCCCGTGCGCGCGCATGCAGCGCGCGTACTCCAGCAGGCGGGTGAGCGCGGAGTGCTGCTGCGGCCCGGACAGCTGGCCCGATCCTTGCGGGAGCAGCTTGCGGCAGGCCGCCCGGGCCGACTGGAGCTGGACCTGGTTGACGCCGTTCCCGGTGATGATGAAGTCCCCCTGGCTGTTCGGGTCGGGGAAGTCCGGCACCCCGTGCGCGCGCACGCACTGCGCGAAGGCGACAGATTTCTGGAAGTTCGATCCGCTCGACGGCGCCGCCGATCCGGGCGAGCCG
>JASHUI010000667.1:0-5781 GCA_030040095.1 Streptosporangiaceae bacterium
CCGGCCGCCCTTCGCGCCGCCGTCGCCGTCGCCGGCCGCGCCGCCCGCCGCGGCCTGGTAGTCCACCATGATCACGGCTTCCAGGCCCGGCAGCTCGGCCTGGATGTCGGCGACCTGCGGCCGCCGGTCGAACCAGCGCCCGCCGTACGGGTAGCCGTCCACCGCGATCAGAACCTTCGGCGAGATCTGCGCCAGCCGGTCGATCACGCTGCGGGCGCCGAAGTCCGGTGAGCACGAGGACCAGATCGCGCCCAGGCTCGCGGTGGCGAGCAGGCCGATCACGGCCTCGGGGATGTTGGGCACGTAGGCCGCGACGCGGTCGCCCCGGCCGACGCCGAGCGCGCGCAGCCCGGCGCGCACCCGCGCCACCTCGGCGGCGAGTTCTCCGTAGCTGAGCGTTCCGCTGCGCCCGGCCTCGGACCGGAAGATCAGGGCCGTCTTGCCGGGCTCGGTGCCCGCGGTCCGCAGCGCGTTGCGCGCGTAGTTGAGCGTGGTCCCGGCGAACCAGGTGACGTCCGGCATCGGCCCGCCGGACAGCACCGGACCGTCGCCCAGGTGCCCGAGCACCTCGAAGTAGCGCCACAGCGACGCCCAGAACGCCTCGGGCTCGGCCACCGACCACCGCCAGAGCTCGTCATATCCGCGCAGATCCGGGCCTCCGGCGGAACCGAGCCAGCCCGCGTACCGGGTGATCCGGGCCTCCCGGATGGTGCGCTCGCTCGGCCGCCACAGCATGGCCCCGTAATCACGGCCGCCCAGCGCGGCGGTGACCTGGTCGCGAGCTGGCTCGTGGCTGGGCACTTCGGCAGGCATAGGCATCAGCATGCGGCGTCCGGTACGTCCTGGCAACGACAACCCGGGCCGGGACCGGTCACCTGGACGCCTCGTCGCCCGAGCCCGCGCCCTGCCGTGACGAGCCCCGCCCCGCGACCAGGTAGCGGCGCAATGCCACGACCGACCAGATCGCCTCGACCGCCCCGAACGGCCAGGCGCCGGACAGGAAACCGTAGCTGCTGGCCAGCACGCACCCCGCCGCGAAGGCCAGCACGAACCCACGGTGACGGCGCTCCAGCGCGTACATCGCCATCATGAACGTCAGGGCGGCAACGCCGTAGATCGTCAACCCCACGTCGTGCAAGGCTACGACGCCTGTGCGGCTGGCGGAAACCGCGCCGGCGGACCGGCCGCGGGTTCAGCCCGCGGAAACCGGGCTGGTCAGCCGGTCGACGGCGCGGACCACGGCGGCGGTGTCGGCGAGATCGTCGAGCACCAGGTCCGCGCCCGCCTCGCGCAGCTCGCCCGCCGTCGACCGTCCGCTGGCCACCGCGACGCAGCGGGCCCCGCCGATCCTGGCCGCCTCCACGTCCCGGCCGGAGTCCGCCAGGTACACCACGGCGACGATCTTCCCGCGGTATTTATCGGCCGCCCGGCTGCGGGACTGCACCAGCTGGGCGCCCTTGGGATAGATCTCCGACCCGTACCCGCCGATCTCGAAGTCGAAGAACCGGTCCATGTCGAAGGCCCGCAGCTTCACCACCGCGTTCGGGCGGATCGTGCCGGTCAGCACGGACTGGATCACGCCGGGCAGGCCGACCACGGCCGCCACCGCGTCCCTGGCCCCGGGCAGCGCCCGTCCCTGCGCCGACAGCTGATCGCCCCGGGCCTCGAACGCCGCGGCCAGCTCCCTGGTGTACCTGGCCAGCAGCTCCTGACCGGCGAACTCGGCCGGGCCGGGCACGGCCACCTCGTTCAGCGCCAGGGCCTCGAAGAAGATCTCCGAATCCGTCCGCCCGGCCATCTGCGGCAGGGCCACCAGCGGGCGCCCGGTGACCCGGCCGAACGCGTCGGCGTAGGCGTCCCGCGAGACTCTGGCCACATCCACGAGGGTCAGGTCGATGTTCCATAGCACCAGACGGAAGATGGAGGCCTCCGGTCTCGTCGCTCTCGGGCCGCTGACACGGGCTCCGTGACGGGGGCGCCGGTCGTCGTCCCCCATTCGCTGAGCTTATCGGCCCGGGCGCGTCCGCGACCCCCGGTTACCGGCGCGGGCCCGCCCGCGACCCCCGGTTACCGGGGCGGCCGCCCGCAGCCCTCTAGCCCATGTGCGGGTAGCGGTAGTCCACCGGCGGGACGAACAGCTCCTTGATGGTCCGGGTGTTCACCCAGCGGATCAGGTTGAAGATCGAGCCCGCCTTGTCGTTGGTGCCGCTGGCCCGCGCCCCGCCGAACGGCTGCTGGCCGACGACCGCGCCGGTCGGCTTGTCGTTGATGTAGAAATTGCCCGCCGAAAAGCGCAGTGTCCGCGTCGCCTCCGCGATCGCGGTCCGATCCTGCGCGATGATCGACCCGGTGAGCGCGTACGGCGAGATGTCCGCCGCCTGTGCCACGACGTCGGCGTACCGCGCGTCGTCGAAGACGTACACGCCCAGGATCGGGCCGAAGTACTCGGTGGTGAAGATCTCGTCGGTCGGGTCGGTGGACTCCAGCACCGTGGGCGACACGAAGTAGCCCTCGGAGCCGTCGGTCTCGCCGCCGGCCAGCACCCGGATCGACGGCCGGGACCTGGCCCGGGCCAGGGCGTCGGCGTGGGTGGCGAACGCCGCGCCGTCGATGACCGCGCCCATGAACAGCGACAGGTCGGCCGCGACGTCGCCCATGGTCAGCGAGGACACCGTGGAGACGAAGTCGTCTCCCATCCGGTTCCAGACCGAACGCGGGATGTACGCGCGCGAGGCGGCCGAGCACTTCTGGCCCTGATACTCGAACGCGCCCCGCACCAGCGCGGTGGTCAGCACCTCGGGGTCGGCCGACGGGTGGGCGATCACGAAGTCCTTGCCGCCGGTCTCCCCGACCAGCCGCGGGTAGCCGCGGTAGCCGGCGATGTTCTCCCCCACCGTGCGCCAGAGGTGCTGGAACGTCCCAGTCGACCCGGTGAAGTGGATCCCGGCCAGGTCCGGGTGGGACAGCGCCACCCGGGACACCGCGGCTCCGCCGCCAGTGACCATGTTGATCACTCCGGGCGGCAGCCCGGCCGCCTCCAGCACCCGCATCAGGTAGTGCGCGGACAGCTGCTGGGTGTGCGACGGCTTCCACAGCACCACGTTGCCGAGCAGCGCGGGCGCGGTCGGCAGGTTGCCGGCGATCGACGTGAAGTTGAACGGGGTGATGGCCAGCACGAATCCCTCGAGCGGGCGGTACTCGAGCCGGTTCCAGGAGCCGGGCCCCGACACCGGCTGCTCGCCCAGCAGCCGCCGGGCATAGTACACGTTGTAGCGCCAGAAGTCGATCATTTCGCAGGCCGCGTCGATCTCGGCCTGGTGCACGGACTTGGACTGGCCCAGAATGGTCGCGGCGTTGACCGTGGCCCGCCACGGCCCGGCGAGCAGGTCGGCCGCGCGCAGGAAGATGGCCGCGCGGTCGTCGAAGGACAGCTCACGCCACCCGGGCGCGGCGCGGCCGGCGGCGGAGATGGCCGCGGTCACGTCCTCGTCGGTGGCCGCGCCCATGTGGCCGAGCACGTGCCGGTGGTTGTGCGGTTCGACCACGTCGACGCGCTCGCCCGAGCCCATCCGCTGCTCGCCGCCGATGGTCATGGTCAGCTCGGCGTGCTCGCCCGCGAGTTCCTTGATGCGGTTCTCCACCACGGCACGCTCCTGGCTGCCCGGGGCGTGGGTCCTGACCGGCTCGTTGACGGGTACGGGGACGTTGGTTACTGCGTCCATCGCGGATCGGCTCCCTGCGTGACCATGCTTGGTTGGGTTCCCTCGTCGCATGATAAGCGGGCCGCCCGATCAGCCGGTAACGTGCCAAAGCTCCTGGGTCGCGTACCAGAGCAACTCGTGGCCCTCGGCCCCGTCCACGGTGAACTTGGCGTCCTCGTCCCCGCTGTCCGCGGCCGGCAGGGCCTCGACCGCCGCGGCCACGTCGGCCTCGGCGCCCGGATCATCGATGTGGCCCGAGACCACGTCGGCCAGCCGGACCGGGACCCCGATCTCCACCAGGGCGGGCTCATCGAACCCCGCGACCGCGGTCACCTGGCCCGGCGGAACCTCGGCCGCGAGCACCACCCGCAGGTGCGGGGCACCAGGTTCGGTCAGCAGCATCCGCAGCGACGCCCGGGCCGCCTGGATCATGGCGACGTACTCGAGTTCCTCCTCGTCGCCGCTGGAGTACCACTCGCGCAGGGCGGGCGTGACGGCATAGCCGCGGGCCGGCGCCGCGGTCTGCGCCTCGCCGAGCAGCTTGGCCAGCGCCGGCAACGTGAAAGGCAGGTACACGCGCATCTGGGTCCCCGAACAGAGAGCTGATCCCGAGTGTGCCAGTGATACCGCGCCCCGGCGGGAAAATCACGCGCTCCGGGGCCGGGTCGGCCGCACATCAGCTCGGCGCGTGCTCGACCTCGGCCGGCCGCGGACCCCGGGCCTCGATGTCGCCGGGCGGCCCGGGAGGCCCCGCGGCCTCGCGTTCTGGCTTGCGTGGCGGAACCGGGGACCGGCTCAGCGCGGCCAGCACGGCGGTCACCGCCGCATCGAGGGGCTCGTGCTCCCAGACCCGGACCACATCCCAGCCCGCCGCGGCCAGCGCGGCGTCCGCGGCCCGGTCGCGCTCGACGTTGCGGCGCAGCTTGGGCTCCCAGTACCAGACGTTGTTCGCGGGCTTGGAGCCGTGCTCGGGGCAGGCGTGCCAGAAGCACCCGTCGACGAACACGGCCACCCGCCGGGCGGTGAACGCGATGTCCGGCCGGACCCGCTTGCCGCCGGCCAGGTCGAGGCGGTAGTCCTTGCGGAACCGGTACCCCTGGCGGTGCAGGGCCCGGCGCAGCGCCATCTCCGGCTTGGTGTCGGTGCGCCGGTTGGCGCGCATGTTGGCTGAGCGTGCTTCGTTCAGCGGATGGGGGTACTCGCCCACTCGCCTCAGCCTAGGCCGCGCGCCCGTCGCCGCGGGGATGAACTGGGCCGCGAGCCCGTGCTCAGGCCAGCGGGAGGCCGAGTCGCTCGGACAACCAGGCGACGGTGGGGCCGGGCTCGCGGTGATGCAGGGCGACCAGGCCGACCTCCTGCGCGGCCAGCACGTTGGCCTCGACGTCGTCGATGAACACGCACTCCCGCGGCTCGAGGCCGAGCAGCGCCGCGGTGTGCCGGAAGATCCTTTCCTCCGGCTTGCGCATGCCGACCTCGGCCGAGATCACCACCACGTCGAACAGCTCGGGGAACAGGTGCCGGGGATAGTCGCCGTTGCCCCAGGAGTTGGACAGCAGCGCGGTGCGCAGCCCGGCCCGGCGCAGCGAGCGGACCAGGTCGTGCATGGCGGTCTCCAGCGCGGTGGCCGCGAACATCCGGGCCAGCAGCCCTTCGGCCTGCACCGGCCGGCCGTCGGCGTGAGTCAGCCGCTCGGCGAGGCGCCGCTCGAACTCCTCGTTCGTGCTCTCGCCGCGTTCAAGGGCATGGATCGGGTTGTCCGCCCCGTCACCGTAGGCGTCCGAGACCCACGTCCGCATGACCTCGACGTAGGTGCGACGGTCGATCTCGTCCGCACGGATCCAGGCATCGACGGTGTCGAAGATGGGGTTGGTCATCACCCCGCCCCAGTCGATGATCACGCCGCGGATCGCGGGCCGGGCGGCCTCGCCGGGGGCTTCGGGCCGGGCTGATGTGGTCTCTTCAGGCACAAACTCGATGGTAGGGGACCGTGCGACCCGGTCGCAGGGGGCAGGCGGGGCGGGCGCGCGGGCGGGGCGGACGCGACGGGTAAGGCGCGCCCGGGCGGCGAGGCCGGCGGCGG
>JASHUI010000668.1:0-6630 GCA_030040095.1 Streptosporangiaceae bacterium
GGATGAAGGCCAACATCGGCATCAGGCGCAGGCTCGCCCCGCTGCTGGACAACGACCGCAACCAGCTGGAGCTGTTCACCGCGCTGCTGCTGTCGCTGCCCGGCTCGCCGGTGCTCTACTACGGCGACGAGATCGGGATGGGCGACAACATCTGGCTCGGCGACCGCGACGGCGTCCGCACCCCCATGCAGTGGACCCCGGACCGGAACGCCGGCTTCTCAGGCTGCGATCCCGCTCGCCTCTACCTGCCGCTGATCATGGACCCGATCTACGGCTACCAGGCGCTCAACGTCGAGGCCCAGGAGCGCAACGGCGGCTCGCTGCTGCACTGGACCCGGCGCATGATCGAGATCAGGAAGCGGCACCCGGTCTTCGGCCGGGGCGGCTACGAGGAGCTGAACTCGTCCAACCCGAGCGTGCTGGCCTTCGTCCGCGAGTACCAGCACCCGGGCCAGGACGACGAGGAAACGGACATGGTGCTGTGCGTCAACAACCTGTCCCGGTTCCCGCAGCCCGTCGAACTCGACCTGCGCCGGTTCAAGGGCATCTCGCCGGTCGAGTGCATGGGGGGCGTGGTCTTCCCGCCGATCGGCGAGCTCAGCTACCTGCTGACCCTGCCCGGCCATGGGTTCTACTGGTTCCAGCTCCCGCCGGTCACCCAGCCGCGCTGACCGGCCCCACCCCGACCTCGGCCGCGACCTTGCGCCAGGCGGCCAGGGCCGTGCCGATGTCCCCCGCCGTGACGTCAACGTGGGTAAGCATCCTGATCTGCCCGCCCACCATCGTGACCAGCACCCCGCTCGCGGCCAGCCGCTGCCGCCACTCCTGGGCATCGTGACCGGTGCCGGTCACGTCGGCGAACACGATGTTGGTCTGCACCCGGGCCGGATCGACGGCCCCGGGGAGGATCTCCTCGAGGCCCGCGGCCAGCAACCGGGCGTTGGCATGGTCCTCGTGCAGTCGCTTCGGGCCCTCGGCCAGGGCGATCAGCCCGGCCGCCGCCATGATCCCGGCCTGCCGCCAGGCCGCGCCGTAGAGAACCTTCAGCCGGCGGGCCTCCCTGATGAACTCCGCGTCCCCGGCCAGCAGCGACCCGATCGGCGCCCCCAGGCCCTTGGAGAGGCAGAACATCAGCGCGTCCACCTTGGCCGCGTAGTCGGCCACCGACGCACTGGTGGCCACGGCCGCGTTGAAGATGCGCGCCCCGTCCAGGTACAGCGGGACGTGCCGCTCGGCGCAGGCCGCTGCGATCGCGGCCACGCCGCCGGGCGGCATCGCCGACCCGCCGCCCAGCTGGTGGGTGTTCTCGACCGCCACCAGATCGACCACCCTCACGTCGTACGGGTCGGGCGCCAGCGCCGCGGCGACCTGGCCGGCCTCCAGCAGCCCGGCCGCCGGCGCGGGCACCCGGCGGAACGCTATCCCGGACATCGCCGCGGCGGACGCCGCCTCGTTTCCCCCGACGTGCGAGGTCGCCTCGCACACCACGAACCGTCCCGGCCGGACGAACGCGTGCAGCGCGATCTGGTTACACAGCGTGCCTGTCGGCAGGTAGATCGCGGCCTGCCGGCCGGTCAGCTCGGCCGCGGCGTCCTGCAGCCGGTTGACGGTGGGATCGTCGCCATACCAGTCGTCGCCGACGTCGGCGTCGGCCATGGCACGGCGCATGGCCGCCGACGGCCTGGTGACCGTATCGGACCGAAGGTCAACAAGGCCGTTCGTGGCTGCTGGTGACATGCTGGATCCCATCTGATCGGCCGATCTGTGCCGCGCCGCGGCAGTCCGCCGTTCGCCGGGATGACTGGCCAAGCGCGGGGTAGACCTGGAGTCATGACATTTGAGGACACACTAGCGGCGTGGCTGCGGGGCCAGCGTTGGTACTCCGGCAGCGCCGCTACGATCGGTGACCTCACGATAACCGCCGACACCGTGCTGGCCGCCGGCGACCCCGAGCTGAGGCACCTGATCGTTGCCGTGTCCTCCGGCGGGAACACCGCCCGGTACCAGATCCTCGTCGGGATCCGCTCGCAACTGCCCGCCGCGCTCCGGCATGCGGTGGTGGGACCGGCGGGGCCGGGCCGGATCGCCTATGACGCGCTGCACGATCCCGAGCTCACCAGGGTCCTGCTGCGGCACATGGCGGAGCAGCGGACCGTCGGCCCGCTGCGCTTCGGCCGCGAGCCGGGCGCGGTCATCGACGCCAGCCCGGACAGCATGGTGCTGACCGGCGAGCAGAGCAACACCAGCCTGATCTACGGCGAGTCGGCCATTCTCAAGGTGCTGCGCCGGCTCTTCCCCGGCCGCAGCCCCGAACTCGAGGTGACCAGGGCCCTGGCCCGGGGCGGCTCGGCACACGTGGCGGAGCCGTTCGGGTACATCGAGGCCGGCGACGGCGATGAAGCCGTTTTGCTCGCGATCCTCTCCAGGTACCTGCCCGGCGCCAGCGACGGCTGGTCGCTGGCCGCCACCAGCCTGCGCGACCTGTACTCCGGCGACGGCGTGCGGGCCCAGGGCACGATCCGGCCGGACGAGGCCGGCGGTGACTTCGCCGGGGAGGCGTTCCGGCTCGGCGCCGCCACCGCCGAGGTGCACGCCGACCTGGCCGCCGCGTTCGGCCTGACCGAGCTACCGCCGGAGGGGTACGCCGACCTGGCCGGGCAGATGGCCCGCAACCTGGACGGCGCCAGCGCCGAGGTGTCCGCCCTGCGCCCGCACCTGGCCAAGCTGCGCGGCTACTACGCCGAGCTGAGCGGTATCCGGGCCCCGCTGCCGGTGCAGCGGATACACGGCGACTACCATCTCGGGCAGGTGCTGCGCACCGCGACCAGCTGGGTGGTCTTGGACTTCGAGGGAGAGCCCATGGTGCCGCTCAGGCAGCGCCGGGCGCCGGCCGTCGCGCTGCGCGACGTGGCGGGCATGCTCCGCTCGTTCGACTATGCCGCCCGCCATCAGCTGCTCGACCGCCCGGACGCCGAGAAGCTCCGCCTGACCGCGGATGAGTGGGTGGAACGCAGCCAGGCTGCGTTCTGCAAGGGCTACGCCGAGGCCGGCGGGATGGACCCGCAGGCCCACGCCGTGCTGCTGCGCGCCCTGATGCTGGACAAGACGGTGTACGAGGTGGTGTACGAGGCCAGGCACCGTCCGTCCTGGCTGTCCATCCCGCTCGACTCGATTGCGGCCTCCTTATGCCAGAACAGACCAGACCGCCGGCCGGCCCGGCCGAGCCGGTCAGCCACGCCGAGATCGACCGGATCCTGTCCGGTACGCACCACGACCCGCACTCGGTGCTCGGGGTGCACCAGACCGCGGCCGGGACCGTGGTGCGCGCGCTGCGCCCGCTGGCCGCGTCGGTCGAGGTCGTCCTCCCCGACGGGCGCCGGTTTCCCATGGGCCACGTGCACCAGGGCGTCTTCGAGGCCTTGCTGCCGGTCGGCCAGATTCCCGACTACCGGCTCGCGGTCGCCTACCCGGAGCCGGGGACGGACGGCGGGCAGACCCTGCCCGAGACCGTGGCCGACGACCCCTACCGGCACCTGCCGACGCTGGGCGAGATCGACCTGCACCTGATCCAGGAGGGCCGTCACGAGCAGCTGTGGCAGGTGCTCGGCGCCCACCCGAGCGAGAAGGCCGGGGGCACCGCGTTCGCCGTCTGGGCGCCGAACGCCCGCGGCGTCCGGGTGATCGGCGACTTCAACCACTGGGACGGGCGAGCGCACCCGATGCGCTCGCTCGGCGGCTCGGGCGTCTGGGAGCTGTTCGTACCCGGGGCGGGCCCGGGCACGCGCTACAAGTACGACATCTGCGGTCCCGACGGCAGCTGGCACCGCAAGGCGGACCCGATGGCCTCGCTCGCCGAGCGGCCGCCAGCGACGGCGTCCGTGGTGAGCGAGTCCCGGTACGAGTGGGCCGACCGGGCGTGGATGTCGCGGCGCGCCGAGCGCGACCCGTACACCCGGCCGATGAGCATCTACGAGGTGCACCTGGGCTCGTGGCGGCCCGGGCTCTCCTATGCCGAGCTGGCCGACCAGCTCACCGCGTACGTCACCGGCCTCGGCTTCACCCACGTGGAGTTCATGCCGGTGGCCGAGCACCCGTTCGGCGGCTCCTGGGGCTACCAGGTCACCTCGTACTACGCTCCCTCGGCCCGGTTCGGCTCGCCCGACGACTTCCGGTGCCTGGTGGACCGGCTGCACCAGGCCGGCATCGGCGTCATCCTGGACTGGGTGCCCGCCCACTTCCCGCGCGACGAGTGGGCGCTGGCCCGCTTCGACGGCACGCCGCTGTACGAGCACGCCGACCCGAACCGCGGCACCCACCCGGACTGGGGCACGCTCATCTTCGACTTCGGCCGGCCCGAGGTCCGCAACTTCCTGGTGGCGAACGCGATCTACTGGCTGGAGGAGTTCCACGCCGACGGGCTGCGGGTCGACGCGGTCGCGTCCATGCTCTACCTGGACTACTCGCGCGCCGCCGGCCAGTGGACGCCCAACTCGCTCGGCGGCCGGGAGAACCTGGACGCGGTCTCGTTCCTGCGCGAGGTGAACGCCACCTGCTACAAGCGGGTGCCGGGCATCATGATGATCGCCGAGGAGTCCACCGCCTGGCCCGGGGTGACCAGGCCGGTGCACCTGGGCGGGCTCGGGTTCGGGTTCAAGTGGAATCTCGGCTGGATGCACGACACGCTGTCCTACCTGTCCCGGGATCCGGTGTTCCGGCAGTACCACCAGAACGAGATCACGTTCTCCATGGTCTACGCGTTCAGCGAGAACTTCGTGCTGCCGCTCTCCCACGACGAGGTGGTGCACGGCAAGCGATCGTTGCTGCGCAAGATGCCCGGCGACGACTGGCGCCAGTTCGCCGGGCTCCGCGCGCTGCTGGCCTACCAGTGGGCCCATCCGGGCAAGCAACTGCTGTTCATGGGGTCGGAGTTCGGCCAGGAGGCCGAGTGGTCGGAGCAGGTCGGCGTGGACTGGCAGGCGCTGGACGACGCACGCCCGGGGGCCGCGCGGCACCGCGGGGTGCAGCGCCTGGTCACCGACCTGAACCGCGCCTACAGGGACATCCCGGCCCTGTGGCGCCAGGACTTCACCGCCGACGGGTTCGGCTGGATCGACGCGAGCGACACGGCAGGTAACGTGCTCGCCTTCCTGCGATTCGCGGGCCCCGGCCAGCCGGCGGCCGGACCGGGCGTCCTGGCCTGCCTGGTGAATTTCTCCGGCGCCCCGCACCACGACTACCGGATCGGGCTGCCCTCGGTCGGCCGGTGGCGCGAGGTGCTCAACACCGACGCCGCGGAGTACGGCGGCAGCGGGGTGGGCAATCTGGGCGGGGTGGAGGCGGTCCCGCTGGCCTGGCACGGCCGGCCGGCCTCGGCGGTGCTCAGCCTGCCGCCGCTCGGGGTGCTCTGGCTCGTGCCCGGGTCCTGACCCGCTCAGGTGACCGGCACCAGCTCGGCGCTCACCAGCCGGCCCGCCTCGATGCGCAACACCCCGACCGTGCCCCGGGGCTGGCGCCGCCGGTCGCTGGGCGATCCGGGATTGAAGATCCGGATCCCGGCCTCGGCGAGGTCCAGCGGCATGTGCGAGTGGCCGAACACCACCAGCCCGGCGTCGGGGAATCGCCGCCGCAGGCGCCGCGGCCGTCCCGGAGCCGGGCCGCTGTCGTGGATCATGGCCACCCGCAGGCCGTCGAGCTCGGCCTGCAGCGTCGGCGCCGCGCCCCAGGCCGCGACGTCCGGGCCGTCGTTGTTGCCGATCACGGCCAGGACCGGCGCGTACGCGGACAGCTCGTCGAGCACCGCCGCGGTGCAGACGTCGCCCGCGTGCAGGATCACGTCGGCCCGGCGCAGCTGCTCCGCCACCGCCGGAGGGCAGGATGTCCACCGCCGCGGAGCGTGGGTATCGGCCAGCGCCACCACCCGGACCATGCCGGGATGCTACCGGGGCGCGCCCGCGCCGCCGCCGGCCGGAGCAGGGCCCCGCTGACCGCGGCCCGCGTCGTCCCACCGCACGTGCAGCGCGCCCGGCTTGCGGAACACCACCCCCCGGGGCGCCTGGCCCAGCGATCGGTCCAGCCGCAGGCCGGGCAGCAGCCGCAGCAGCGCCGCCACGGCCGCGCGGGCCTCGATCCTGGCCAGGTGGGCGCCGAGGCAGTAGTGCGGTCCGTGCGCGAACGCGAGGTTCTGCCGGGCGTTCTCCCGGCGCACATCGAACCGGTCCGGGTCGGGGAAGCTGGCCGGGTCGCGGCCCGCCCCGGCCAGCGACACGGTGACCAGCTCCCCGCGCCGGATCTGCGCCCCGGCCAGCTCGACGTCCGCCGTCGCGTAGCGGTCCACGACCGCCGCGGCCGGCTCGAGCCGCAGCGACTCCTCCACCGCGTTCACGATCAGGCCGGGGTCCGCGAGCACCTGCGCGAGCTGGGCCGGCTGGGCGAGCAGGTGCAGCACGACGTTGCAGATCATCCCCTCGGTGGTCTCGATGCCGCCGAACATCAGGACCGCCGCGTTCGAGATCACCTCGCCGTGGCACAGCCCTCCGGCCGCGGCCGCCGCCGCCAGCAGCGAGCCCTCGCGCCGCTCGGCGAGCACCCGCCCCAGGCTCGCGCTCAGCTCCCCGAACGCCTCCAGCCTCG
>JASHUI010000669.1:0-4141 GCA_030040095.1 Streptosporangiaceae bacterium
AGGTGGCGGGGGCGCTGGTGGAGCCGGGCGGCAGCGCCCTGCGCGCGGTCTGGGCGGCGGCGCTGGCCCCGGGGGAGCGGGTCCTGGTCCTCGGCCCGGGCACGATCGGGATGCTGGCCGCGATGTTTGCCCTGGCGCACGGGGCCGAGGTGCACGTGCTCGGCCTGCCCGGGCCCTCGCTCGGCTTCGCCCGCACGCTCGGCGTGCACGGTGCGTGGACGGCGGCGGATCTGCCCCGGCTGCCGTTCGACGCGGTCATCGACGCCTCGACCTCGCCCGACCTGCCGGCCCGGGCGCTCGACCTGGTCGAGCCGGGCAAGCGGGTGGTCTTTATCGGCGTGGCCGGGCGGCCCAGCGTCATCGATACCCGGGCGATGGTGCTGAAGGACGTCACCGCGGTGGGCATCCTCGGCGCGTCGGCCGGGCTGGCCGGGGTGATCGAGCGGTACGCGGCCGGGTCGGTGGACCCGAGGCCGCTCGTGGCCGCCACCGTGGGCCTCGGGCAGGTGGGCGACGTTCTCGCGGGCTGGCGCCCGCCGGGCTCAGGTCCCGGACCGAAGATCCACGTCGATCCCAGGGCCTGAGCCGGGCCGGCCCGGCCAGGCGGAACCCCGAACCCTGTTTGAGCCGGTGGTGGCGCGGGCAGGGCCCTCAACCTCGCACCCAATACCTACCGGAGTGAGGTGCTGACTTGCTGACGCTAACCGACCGGGCCGCGGAGACGATCCGCACCCTGACCTCCCAGCCAGGTATCCCCCCGGAGACGGGCCTGCGGATGTCCCTGCAGGACAGTGAGGCGGGCACGCTCGCCCTGTCCCTCGAGGGGCCGCACCCGGATGACGTGGAGATCGAGGACAGCGGCGCCCGCGTCTTCGTGCAGCGCGACGCCGCGGCGATCGTCGAGGACCGAGAGCTCGACGCACAGCTAGATGAGCAGGGCCGGGCATCGTTCATGCTCGGCAACCAGAGCGGGTAAGCGTCGCGAGAGGGCCCGCCGCGGTCAACCCACCCCTGGCCGCGGCGGGCTGCGCCTGCCCGGCCGGCGGGTGGCTCCTCGCCCCCGATCCCGCCTCGCCCTGATCCCGAATCGCGCCGCGGTCAGCACGACCGGCCCCGGGCGCGCAGCCTGCGCAGCATGCGCGCGTCCCGGAACCCGGCCGCCCTGGCGGCCGCCTCCAGCGTGGCCCCGTGCCCGATCAGGTGCTCGGCCCGCTCCGCCCGCAGCAGCTGCTGGTAGCGCAGCGGGGTCAGCCCCGTGGCCTGGCCGAAAAGCCTGGTGAGGGTGCGCTGGCTCACCCCGGACGCCGTGGCCAGGCCGGCCAGCGGCAGCTGCTCGGTGAATCGTGCGTCGATCAGGTCCTGGACCCGGTGGACCGTGTCGCTGAGGTGCGCGCGGTGCCGGAGCATCGCGCTGGCCTGCGGCTCGTCCCCGTTGCGGCGGGCGTAAACCACCATCTCGCGGGCGACCTGGGCGGCGGTGCCCGGCCCGTGCCTGGCCGCGATGAGGTGCAGCCCCAGGTCGATGCCGCTGGCGATGCCCGCCGAGGTGACCACCGGGCCGTCGACCACGTACAAGACGTCGCGGATCACCGTGGCCCGCGGGTAGCGCCGGGCCAGCTCGTCCTGGAAATCGTGATGGGTGGTGCACCGCCGGCCGTCGAGCAGCCCGGCCCGGCCGAGCGCGTCCGCTCCGGCGCACACGCTGGCCACCGTCCCGCCGGCCGCGTGGTGGGCCGCCAGCCTGGCCAGGCTGGCCGCGCCCAGCGGGCCGGTGTTCGCCAGGCCGGGCTCCCGCCAGCCGGGCACCATGACCATGTCGTCCGGGCCGAGCTCGGGCCAGTCCGGCCCGGCGCGGACGGTCACCCCCTGCGCGGTGGGCACGTCCGGCTGTTCCGCGACGTAGCACAGCTGGTAGCCGTAGCCGAGGTCGGCGGCCGTCGAGAACGCCTGCGCGGGCCCGGCCAGGTCCAGCAGGTGCAGCCCCGGGACCAGCAGGAAGGCGACCGTGGGCACGATCCGGTCAGCCCGGCTGGCCCGCGTGAACGCCGTCGGCGGCCTCGGTCAGCTCGGCCACCGTGCGGATGGTGGCGAACCGGCGGGCCAGCACGTACTCGGTGCGGGCGATGATCTCCTCCACTGGCAGGGTGCGGGGATCGGCCAGGATCTCGGCCACGCTGCGGCCGGGCGGCTGGTCGCGGTGCTCGATCGGGGAGGTGGCGGTGGCGTCGGTGACGTAGATGACCCGGTAGCCGAGGTCGGCCGCGACCCGGGCGGTCGTCTCGCAGCACTGCTCGGTCCGGATGCCGCACACGGTCAGCTCGCCGATCCCGCGCTCGGTGAGCAGTTGCTGCAGGTTCGTCGTGGTGAACGCGTTGTGCGAGGTCTTGGTGATCACCGGCTCGCCGTCTCGCGGGACAAGACCGTCCATGAGCCGAACGTACCCGGTGCCGGGGTCGAAGACCGTGCCGGTGCCCGGCTCGGCATGCAGTACCCAGACGACCAGGTCGCCCCGGGCCCGGGCGGCCCGCACCAGCCGGTCCACCTGCCCGGCGATCCCGGGGTTGGAGGTGGCCGCCCAGATCGGCTGCTGCCGGAAGGATTCCTGCACGTCGATGACGATGAGCGCTCTAGTCTTGCTATCGGAAGGCGGCGTGGCGCGGATTGGGGTTGTCATGCCCCAACCCTGGCCCCCGGCCGGCCTGCCTGGAAAGGCACCATCGCGCCCCGATGCGGACCGATCTGGTCACCTCGGGCCGCGCCGGGTGCCGGAGGTGGGCTCGGGCCCGGCGGTCGGGTACGGTGTTGGCAGTGATCAAGAGGAACCCCGGCGAGGGCGGCTGATGAGGTACGGAGGCATCGAGGCGGGGGGCACCAAGTGGGTCTGCGCCGTCGCCGACAGTCCCGGGGAGCTGCTCGCGACCGAGAGGTTCCCGACCACGGCGCCGGCCGAGACCGTGGCCAGAGCGGTCCGGTTCTTCGCCGAACACGGGCCGGTCGACGCCCTCGGGGTCGGTGCCTTCGGCCCGGTGGATATCCACCGCGACTCGCCCACGTGGGGGACGATCACCACGACGCCCAAGCCGGGCTGGACGAACACCGACGTAGCCGGGGCGCTGACCGCCGCGCTCGGCGTGCCGATCGGGCTGGACACCGACGTGAACGCGGCCGCTCTGGGCGAATGGCGGCGGGGCGCGGCGACCGGGCTTGACACGTTCTTCTACATCACGGTCGGCACCGGGATCGGCGGCGGCGCGGTGACCGGCGGCCGCATCCTGCACGGCCTGCTGCACCCGGAGTTCGGCCACATGCGCGTCCCGCATGACCGGGCACGGGACCCGTTCGACGGGATCTGCCCTTACCACGGCGACTGCCTGGAGGGGCTCGCCTCCGGGGAGTCGATCCGGCGGCGCTGGGGCCGGCCGGGCGCCGAGCTCTCCGACCCGGCGGTCTGGGAACTCGAGGCCGAGTACCTGGCCCTGGCCCTGGTCAACGTGATCTGCATGCTGTCGCCGCAGCGGGTCATCGTGGGCGGCGGGGTGGCCAGGCAGCCCGCCCTGCTGCCGCAGGCCCGCAGCCGGGTTCGCGAGCTTTTGGCCGGCTACCTGCCGGCGCCCGAGCTGACCGACCCGGGCGCGACGGAGCGTTACATCATCCCACCCCGCCTGGGCGACCTGGCCGGCGTCATCGGCGCGATCGAGCTCGCCGTCGAGGCGCAGGAGGCCGAGGGAAAGCCGGCGACGCGACCTGCCACCCGCTAACCGGGCTCGTCACCGGCCCAGCGGGTGACCACCTGCTCGAGCACGCCGAGCGGCACCGCGCCGTTGCCCAGCACGGCCCCGTGGAAGGCCCGGATGTCGAAGCCGCTGCCGAGCCTGCTCTCGGCCACGCCGCGCAGCCGCTGGATCTCCCGGCGGCCCACCATGTAGGCCAGGGCCTGGCCGGGCCAGCCGATGTAACGGTCGATCTCGCTCCGGACGTTGCCGCGGGTGGTGGCGGTGTTGTTCCACATGAAATCCGCTGCCCGGGCCCGGGACCAGCCGTAGTGGTGCATGCCGGTGTCGACCACGAGGCGGCAGGCGCGCAGCGCGTCCCACGAGAGCATGCCGAGCCGCTGCAGGTCGGAGGTGTACAGGCCCATCTC
>JASHUI010000670.1:0-6810 GCA_030040095.1 Streptosporangiaceae bacterium
GCCGCTCCCCGGCACCAGGCCGCTCCCCGGCACCGGGCCGCTCCCCGGCACCGGGCCACTCCCCCGGCCGACCGCGCCTGGCGCGCCTGGTCATCGGGTGACAAGCTTCTAGCTATATAGATATTAGATATACATATATGTGGCGACCATACTCAAGGACATGGCCTATCGCTCCCGGGCGGGCTCGTTGAACGGGCTCGCCGCCGACGTCAACCTGCTCGATCCCGATCTCCCGGTCGCCGTCGCCGTCGCCGATCTCGATGGGTTCGCGCGGTTCAACGAGGCGCACGGCGCGGAGGCCGGAGACGCGGTTCTCGCCGCCTTCGAGCGCTTGCTCACCGAGCGCCTCCCCCGGGACGCGCTGATCGCGCATGTCCGCGGCGACGAGTTCGCCGTGGCACTGCCCGACATGGCCTGCGAGGAGGCCCTGCTCGCCCTGGAGGCGATCCGGGCCGACTTCGCCCGCGGCGAGTCAGCGCCGGGCGTGGCGGACCGCGTCGGCGCGTCGTTCGGCATCGCGGGCCGGCCAGCACACGGCAGCACCGCCGAGGAGCTTCTCGAGGCCGCCGACGCCGCGCTGGTCCGGGCGAAGCGGGCCGGGGGCCACCGGATCGCGATCCATGTCGACGAGCGCATGATCCTCAAGAGCAGCTACTACCCGCGGCCGGCGCTGCACCGGCTCGGCAAGCTGTCCCGGCGCACCGGCCGGCCCGAGGCCAGCCTGCTGCGCGAGGCTCTCGACGACTACCTGGAGCGAAATCGGGAACCGCTCTGAGCGGGGCGAACGAGGCAAGAAACCGGCCTCACGCTCGCTGAACGTTTATTTCCTGCCCGATTGCGGGCAAGAAGTTGGCACTCGGGCGGAGAAGGCTGCAGGATTGGGCGGTGCGCGACCGCGAACTGATCGACCGGGTGGCCGCCACCGCGGGCCTGACGCCCGCCGAGGCGGCCCGGGTGGTCGAGGATGTCCTGGCCTGGTATCGCGAGCCGGTCGAGGACTTCGTGCGGCGCCGTCACGCGCATCACCGGCTCTACGGGCTGCGCAACCGCGAGATCTTCACGCTGATCACCGAGGAGTTGGTCGGCCGGCTCGTCGCCGCGCCGTCCCTGACCGAACGCCAGATTCGCCGGATCGTCTACGGCTGACCACGAGGAGCAACGACGCATGTGCGGAATTGTCGGCTACATCGGCAACCAGAACGCCGCTCCCATCCTGATCGAGGGCCTGTCCCGGCTGGAGTACCGGGGGTACGACTCGGCCGGGGTGGCGGTCCTCGGCGGCCGGGGCACCCAGGTGTACCGCAAGGTGGGCCGGGTCCGCGATCTCGAGGCGTCGCTGCCCAGGCGACTGGCCGGCAAGGTGGGCATCGGGCATACCCGGTGGGCCACGCACGGCCCGGCCACCGAGGACAACGCCCACCCGCAGACCAGCGAGGACGGGCGGATCAGCGTCGTGCACAACGGCATCATCGACAACGCGGCCTCGCTGCGGGAGCGCCTGGACGCCCGGGGCGTGAAGTTCACCTCCGAGACCGACACCGAGGTGATCGCGCACCTGATCGCCTGGTCTGAGGCGCCCACCCTGGAAGAAGCCGTCCTGGACATGCTCTCGCGGATCACCGGCACCTACGCGATCGCGGTGCTCGACGAGCGGCACCCGGACCGGCTCGTGGTCGCCCGCAACGGCTCCCCGCTCATCCTCGGCGTCGGCGACCACGAGATGTTCGTCGCCAGCGACCTGTCCGCGCTGGTGCGGCACACCACGTCCGTCGTCCATCTCGACGACGGCGAACTGGCCACGGTGACCGCATCGGAATTCCGCACGTTCAGCCAGGACCGGGAGAACACCGGGAAGATCCCGACCACGATCGATATCGACCTCGAGGATGTGGGGCTGGGCGGCTACCGGCACTACATGCGCAAGGAGATCCTCGAGCAGCCGTCCACGATCGAGCGCATGATCCGCGGCCGCCTGGACGACCGCTTCGGCACAGCGCGCCTGGACGGGCTGAACCTCGGGCCTCGCGAGCTGCGCTGGTTCCGGCGGGTGAAGATCCTGGGCTGCGGCTCGGCGTACTACGTGGGGCAGATGGGCGCCGCCATGATCGAGGAGCTGGCCCGGATTCCGGCGGACGCCGAGCCCGCGTCGGAGTTCCGGTACCGGAATCCGATCGTCGAGCCGGACACGCTGTACGTCGCGGTGAGCCAGTCCGGGGAGACCGCCGACACCGCGTTCGCGGTCCAGGAGGTCAAGCGCAAGGGCGGCCAGATCGTCGGGCTGGTCAACGTCGTGGGGTCCACCATCGCCCGGGAGTGCGACGGCGGCATCTACCTGCACGCCGGCCCGGAGGTCGCGGTCGCGTCGACGAAGGCTCTGACCCACATGGGCATCGGATTCGCGCTGCTCGCCCTGTGCCTGGCCCGGGTCCGCGACCTGTCGATCGCCGACGGCCAGCGGATCATCACGGGCCTGCGCAAGGTGCCGGCCCAGATCGAGGAGATCCTGGCCGACGAGCAGCACATCGCCGAGGTGGCGCGCGGCCTGTCCGACGCGGAGAGCCTCTTCTTCATCGGCCGGGTCCGCGGGTTCCCCGTCGCGCGTGAGGGCGCGCAGAAATTCAAGGAGATCTCCTACCGGCACGCCGAGGCCTACCAGACCAGCGAGCTCAAGCACGGCCCGCTGGCCCTCATCTGCGCGAGCCTGCCGACCGTCTCCATCCTGCCCGACGACGAGCTCACCGACCGCAACCTGGCCGCGATGCAGCAGGTCGTCGCGCGCAAGGGGCCCCTGGTCGCCGTCACCCACCCTGGCGTGGACGTCGGCGAGCTGGGCGTGCCGCGCATCGTGGTGCCCAAGAGCGAACGGGAACTCGACCCGATCCTGCTGACCGTCCCGCTGCAGCTGATGGCGTACCACGCCGCCCTCGCCCTCGGGCACGACATCGACAAGCCGCGCAACCTGGCCAAGTCCGTCACGGTCGAGTAGCGGCTCAATCCCGGCGGGAACGCCGCATCCACTACGGTGCCGACCATGACCTCGTACCGTCAGCCGGGAACCGTGCTCCGCGACCGCGGCTTCACCGTCCCGCTGGATCACGCCAGGCCGGACGGCGAGCAGATCCGGCTCTTCGCGCGGGAGGTGACCGCGACCGACAAGGCCGGGGACGACCTGCCATGGCTGGTGTACCTGCAGGGCGGGCCGGGCTTCGGCGCGCCGCGGCCGATCGGGCGGGAGCACTGGCTGGACCGGGCGCTGAACGACTACCGCGTGCTGCTGCTCGACCAGCGCGGGACCGGCCGGTCCTCACCCGCCAACCGGCGTACCCTGGCCCGGCTGGCAAGCCCCCGCGCGCAGGCGGAGTACCTGGCCAAGTTCCGGGCCGACGCGATCGTGGCCGACGCCGAACTGGTCCGCAAGGAGGTCACGGGCGGGAAGCCCTGGAGCGTGCTGGGCCAGAGCTTCGGCGGCTTCTGCACGGTCAGCTACCTGTCGTTCGCACCCGAGGGGGTCAGCGAGGCATTCATCACCGGCGGGCTCCCCGGCCTGGACACGACGGCTGACGACGTCTACCGGAAGACCTATCCCGCCGTCGCGCAGAAGAACGCGCAGCACTACGAGCGCTACCCGGGCGACGTGCAGCGGGCCAAGGAGGTGGCCCGGCACCTGGCCGCGGGCGGCGCCCGGCTGCCGGGCGGCGGGCAGCTGACCGTGCAGGCGTTCCAGTCGCTGGGCCGGATGCTGGGCATGAGCACCGGCAGTCACGCGCTGCACTACCTGCTGGAGGACCCGTTCGCCTGCGGCGAGCTGTCCGATGACTTCCTGCACCAGGTGCAGGATCGCCTGACGTTCTCCGCGGCGCCGCTGTACGCGCTGCTGCACGAGGCCTGCTACGCCGATGCCAGCCCGACCCGCTGGTCGGCGCAGCGGATCCGGGCCGAGTTCCCCGGGTTCGACGCCGCGGCCGTGCTGGACGGCGACAGCCCGCTGCTGTTCACCGGGGAGATGATCTACCCGTGGACGCTCGAGAACGACCCGGTGCTCGCGCCGCTGGCCGAGGCCGGGGAGATCCTGGCCCAGCGTGACTCCTGGCCGCCGCTGTACGACGAGGACGCGCTGCGGGCCTGCGAGGTCCCCGTCGCCGCGGCCGTCTACTACGACGACATGTACGTGCCGCGGGAGTTCTCGGTGCGGACGGCCGGGATCATCGGCGGGCTTCGGCCGTGGGTCACCAACGAGTACGAGCACGACGGCCTGCGGGTCAGCGACGGGAAGGTGCTGGACCGCCTGATCGGGATGGTGCGCGGCTATATCTGACCCCAGGTCCGGCGAGTCACCGCGGCGTCGGCCGGCAGGCGCCCTCCCAAGGCGCGCTCGGGCGGTTATGTAGTTGCTATCAAGCAACTGATTCGAGGTACACTTCGTCGAGTGCGGACGATCGCTGAGCTGAGCCAGACGGGAAACGGCGAATCCAGCGGCGACGGCCGCTACAAGTGGGTTGCGCTCTCCAACACCACGCTCAGCATGACGATGGCGACGATCGACGCCTCGATCGTGATCATCGCCTTGCCGGCCATCTTCCGCGGCATCCATTTGAACCCGCTGACCCCAGGCAACATCAGCTATCTGCTCTGGATGATCATGGGCTACCTGCTGGTGCAGTCGGTGCTGGTGGTGACCCTGGGACGGCTCGGCGACATGTTCGGCCGGGTCAAGATCTATAACCTGGGCTTCGTCGTCTTCACGCTGGCGTCGATCGCCCTGTCGCTCGACCCCATGGTCGGCGGCGGCGGCGCGCTCTGGCTGATCGGCTGGCGGGTGGTGCAGGCGTTCGGCGGCGCGATGCTGATGGCCAACTCCGCGGCCATCCTCACCGACGCGTTCCCGGCCAACCAGCGCGGCATGGCCCTGGGCGTCAACCAGATCGCCGGGATCTCCGGCCAGTTCGTGGGGCTGCTGCTCGGCGGGCTGCTGGCCGCGTGGGACTGGCGCGCGGTGTTCTGGATCAACGTGCCGATCGGCGTGTTCGGCACCGTCTGGGCCTACCGCAGCCTGCGCGAGATCGCCACCACCCGCCGGGCCAGCATCGACTGGGCCGGCAACGCCACGTTCGCGGTCGGCGCGAGCGTGCTGCTGGCCGCCATCACCTACGGGATCCAGCCGTACGGCGGGCACGCCACCGGGTGGACCAACCCGTGGGTGGAGGCCGGACTGATCGGCGGCGTCGTGCTGCTGATCGTGTTCGGGATCATCGAGACGAAGATCCCCGAGCCGATGTTCCGGATGAGCCTGTTCAAGATCCGGGCCTTCGCGGCCGGGAACGCGGCCAGCCTGATGGGCTCGATCGCGCGCGGCGGGCTGCAGTTCATGCTGGTGATCTGGCTGGCCGGGATCTGGCTGCCGCTGCACGGCTACGACTTCATCCAGACGCCGCTGTGGGCGGGCATCTACATGCTGCCGCTGACCGCGGGGTTCCTGATCGCCGGGCCGATCTCCGGCACCCTGTCCGACCGGTACGGGCCGCGCCCGTTCGCCACCGCCGGGCTGGTGATCGCCGCCGGCGCGTTCACCGGGCTGATGCTGCTGCCGGTCAACTTCCCGTACTGGCTGTTCGCGCTCATCATCTTCGGCAACGGGGTCGGCTCCGGCCTGTTCGCCTCGCCCAACACCTCGGCCATCATGAGCAGCGTCCCGGCCCGGCACCGCGGCGCCGCGTCCGGGATGCGGTCCACCTTCCAGAACTCCGGCATGTCGCTGTCGATCGGCATCTTCTTCTCGCTGATGATCGCCGGGCTGGCGGCCACGCTGCCCCGCACCCTGACCAGCGGGCTGCGGGCCCAGGGCGTGCCGGCGTCGGTGGCGTCACATCTGGCGAACCTGCCGCCGGTCAGCACGCTGTTCTCGGCCCTGCTCGGCTACAACCCGATCGGCAGCCTGCTCGGTCCTTCGGGGGTGCTCAAGAAGCTTCCCGCGCGCAACGCCGCCCTGCTGACCGGCAAGCAGTTCTTCCCCAACCTGATCTCGGGCCCGTTCCACCACGGCCTGATCATCGTGTTCAGCGCGGCGATCGCGATGTCGCTGGCCGGCGCGCTGATCTCGCTGCTGCGTGGTCGGCAGTTCTTCTACGACGACGAGCGGCCAACGGCGGTGCCGGCGCCGGCACCGGCGGCCGCGCAGGTTAACGGCGCCGGGCTGGCCGGGGCACAGCGCAACGGCGCTCGGCCAGCACAGCGCGACGGCGCTCGGCCAGCACAGCGCGACGGCCGGCCGCGGGGCTGCGGGGTACCGAGCCCGGGCTCAGGACCGGACTAGCCGCGACACGGCCTCCGCGGCCTCCCGGACCTTCTGCTCGGCCTCCGGGCCGCCCTGCTCGATGGCCTGGGCGACGCAGTGGCCGAGGTGGTCCTCGAGCAGCCCGAGCGCGACCGCCTGCAGCGCCCGGGTCACCGCGGAGACCTGGGTGAGCACGTCGATGCAGTAGATGTCCTCGTCTACCATCCGCTGCAGCCCCCGCACCTGCCCCTCGATCCGGCGCAGCCGCTTCAGGTACGCGTCCTTTTCCTGCGTGTAGCCTCGCACGTCCCGAGGGTATCTCGGCTCTGCCCGGCCGGCGCGCACGGCGGTCGGCAAGCCAGGTCGGGGGCGCTTAGACTGATGTTGTGCCTCGATACGAATACCGCTGCCGCGCCTGCGGCGACACCTTCGAGCGGACCCGCCCGATGAGCGAGTCGGACGCGCCGTGCACCTGCCCGCAGGGGCACGACGACACGGTCAAGCTGCTGTCCACGGTCGCGGTCGGCGGCCGGGCCGGC
>JASHUI010000671.1:0-7227 GCA_030040095.1 Streptosporangiaceae bacterium
TCCAGACCCTGCTCTACCTGCCGCTGTACTGGTACGGGGACCGGGGCAGCACGTCGGTCGACTACCGGCTCTCGCTCGGCAACCCCCCGGTCTACAGCGACGGCAACCGGGTGGTGACGATCACGCTCAAGCATTACGTCTGGTCCGACGGGGAGACCCTGAGCGCCCGCGACGTCGGGTTCTGGATCAACCTGCTCAAGGCCAACAAGGCCGAGTGGGCCAACTACGTGCCCGGCGGGTTCCCCGACAACGTCGTCTCCTGGCAGGCGGTCAACCCCACCACCGTGCGGCTCCTGCTGAACGCCAGCTACAACCCGTTCTGGTTCACCTACAACGAGCTGTCACAGATCACGCCCCTGCCGATCGCGTGGGACCGGACCTCGCTGGTCAGCCCCGCCCCGGCGGCGACCGCGGCCGGCCTGCCCGACACCACGCCCGCGGGCGCCCGGGCCGTGTATGACTTTCTCAACGGCCAGGCCACGCGGGTGACCGCCTACGCGTCGAGCCCGATCTGGTCCGTGGTGGACGGCCCGTGGAAGCTCACCAGCCTGACCAGCCAGGGCGCCGCCACGTTCGTGCCCAACCCGGCCTACTCGGGACCGCAGAAGCCGCGCCTGGCCAAGTTCGTCGAGCTGCCGTTCACCTCGGCCACGGCCGAGTTCTCGGTGCTGCGGGCCGGCCAGGCGGCCGGCGGCCCCGGCAGCTCGGGGCAGCAGATCTCGGTCGGCTACGTGCCCGACAACGACCTGCCGCAGCAGCCGACCCTGCGCGCGGAGGGCTATCAGCTGATCAAGAACTATCCGTTCGGCTTCGACTACATCGAGCCCAACTTCAACAACCCGAAGGTCGGGCCGATCCTGCGGCAGCTCTACTTCCGCCAGGCCTTTCAGCACCTCGTCGACCAGACCGGGTGGATCCACGCGTTCTACGACGGCCTGGGCGTGCCCACCTACAGCCCGGTGCCGGCCAGCCCGCCCAACCCGTACGCGAACGCTCAGGCCTCGGTCAACCCGTACCCGTTCAGCGTGCCCGCCGCCCGGGCCCTGCTGGCCGCGCACGGCTGGAAGATCGTCCCGAACGGGGTCAGCACGTGCACCAGGCCCGGCACCGCGGCGGACGAGTGCGGCCAGGGCATCAAGGCCGGCCAGCCGCTCACCTTCACCCTCATGTACCCCAGCGGCCTGCCGTACACCGACGGCGCCATGGACGACCTGCAGTCGGTCGCCAAGCAGGTCGGCATCGAGATCTCGCTGAATCAGCAGACCGCGGCCACGGTCACCGCGACCATCTTGTCCTGCGCCGCCTCGTCGGCCGCCTGCAGCTGGCAACTCGGCAACTACGGCACCGCCTGGCTGTTCCAGCCGGACCACTACCCGACCGGCGACGAGATCTTCCAGACCGGGGCGCTCGGGAACGTGAACAACTACTCGAACCCGGCCGTCGACAAGCTGATCATCGCGACCACGCGCGCCCCGGCCAGCCAGGCCCAGGCCGCGCTCGACGCGTACGCGGATGAGGTCAGGCTGCAGCTGCCGGACTTCTGGCAGCCGAGCCCGGGGACCCTGATCACCGTGCAGTCGAACCTGCGCGGCGTGGTGCCGAACGCCTACGGCTTCATCAACCCGGAGGAGTGGTACTTCACGAAGGCCGCGGGATAACGTGACCGGCTACGTCCTGCGCCGCGTAGCCCGGATTCGCGATCATGCTCACGGTCATCGGCTTCAACCTGGCCGCCGACGCGCTCGCTCGTTCGCTCGACACCCGCGCGAGATAGGGTCGTTCTGATATCCCCGGCGCCGGCGACCAACGCAAGGAGCAAGGTGTCATGAATGCGCGCCCCAACGACACACTCGCACAGCTGACCGAGGCCGGCGTGGCGGTATGGCTCGATGACATCAGCAGGGAACGCCTGTCAACGGGCAACCTGGAGATGCTCATGCGGGATATGCACGTGCGCGGAGTGACGTCCAACCCCACGATCTTCGCGAAGGCGATCTCCAGCGGCTCCGCCTACCAGGGGCAGATCGCCGACCTCGCCGTGCGCGGCGTGACCGTCGACGAGGCGGCCCGGTCGATCACCACCTACGACATCCGCTGGGCCTGCGACGTGCTGCGGCCGGTGTACGACCAGACGAACGGCGTTGACGGCCGGGTGTCCATCGAGGTCGACCCCAGGATCGCCAGGGACACGGCCAAGACCATTGCCGAGGCCAGGGCGCTGTGGTGGCTCGTGGACCGGCCCAACCTGTTCATCAAGATCCCGGCCACCGTCGAGGGGCTGCCCGCCGTCACCCAGTGCCTGTCCGAGGGAATCAGCGTCAACGTGACGCTGATCTTCTCGCTGGAGCGCTACGGGCAGGTCATCGACGCGTTCATGGCCGGGCTGGAAAAGGCGGCCGACCGCGACGTGCCACAGCTCGCCTCGGTGGCGTCGTTCTTCGTCAGCCGGGTGGACACCGAGGTCGACGAGCGGCTGGACAAGATCGGCACCCCGGAGGCCGAGGCGCTGCGCGGCACGGCCGCCCTGGCCAACGCCAGGCTGGCCTACGAGCGCTACGAGCAGAAGTTCGCCACCCCGCGCTGGGCCGCGCTCAGCGCGCGGGGTGCCCGGGTGCAGCGGCCGTTGTGGGCGTCGACCAGCGTCAAGGACCCGGCCTTCGCCGACACCATGTACGTGGTGGACCTGGTGGCGCCGGACACGGTCAACACCATGCCCGAGGCCACGCTGCACGCGACCCAGGCTCATGGCACGCTGCACGGCGACACCATCCACGGCACCTACGACCAGTCCAGGCGCGTCTTCGAGCGGCTCGAGGCCCTCGGCATCGGCTACGACGACGTGGTGACGGTTCTGGAGAACCAGGGCGTGCAGAAGTTCGAGGCGTCCTGGAACGAGCTGCTCGAGACGATCAGGACCGAGATGGGAACCGCATGACATCGAATCCACTGCGCGATCCGCGTGACCGCAGGATCCCCCGGGTAGCGGAGCCCTGCGTCCTCGTCCTTTTCGGCGTGACCGGCGACCTGGCCAGCAAGAAGCTGCTGCCGGCCATTTACGACCTGGCCAACCGCGGCCTGCTGCCGCCGGGGTTCTCGCTGGTCGGCTTCGCCAGGCGGGACTGGGCGGACGAGGACTTCGCCAGGCTCACCCATGACGCGGTCAAGGCGCACGCGCGCACACCGTTCCGGGACTCGGTCTGGCAGCAGGTCTACGAGGGCGTGCGGTTCGTGCCCGGGGAGTTCGCCGACGACGAGGCGTTCGACCGGCTGGCCGAGACCGTCGCCCAGCTCGACACGGAGCGGGGAACCGGCGGGAACTATGCCTTCTACCTGTCCGTGCCGCCGAAGGCCTTCCCCCAGGTGGTCGCGCAGCTGAAGCGGTCCGGGCTGTCCACGCCGCCGCAGCTGCCCGGCAGGCCGCGGCCCTGGCGCCGGGTCGTGATCGAGAAGCCGTTCGGTCACGACCTGGCCAGCGCGCGCGAGCTGAACGCGATGCTGGACGCGGTGTTCCCGGCGCACTCGGTCTTCCGCATCGACCACTACCTGGGCAAGGAGACGGTACAGAACATCCTGGCGCTGCGGTTCGCCAACACCCTGTTCGAGCCGGTCTGGAACCGCGGCTACGTGGATCACGTCCAGATCACCATGGCCGAGGACATCGGCATCGGCGCCAGGGCCGGGTACTACGACGGGATCGGCGCGGCCCGGGACGTGATCCAGAACCACCTGCTGCAGCTGCTGGCACTCACCGCCATGGAAGAGCCGGTGTCGTTCGAGGCGGACTCGCTGCGCCTGGAGAAGGAGAAGACGCTCTCCGCGGTCAAGATCCCCGAGGACCTCGCCGTCGGCACCGCCCGCGGCCAGTACTCCGCGGGCTGGCAGGGCGGGGTGGAGGTGCCCGGCTACCTCGAGGAACAGGGCATCGCGCCGGACTCGACCACCGAGACCTACGCGGCGCTGCGGCTCGAGGTCGACACCAGGCGGTGGGCCGGGGTGCCGTTCTACCTGCGAACCGGCAAGCGGCTGCCCAGCCGGATGACCGAGATCGCGCTGATGTTCCAGCGCGCCCCGCACCTGCCGTTCACGCGGACCGACACCGAGGAGCTCGGCCAGAACGCCCTGGTGATCCGGGTGCAGCCGGACGAGGGCATAACGGTCAGGTTCGGCTCGAAGGTGCCCGGGTCGGCCATGGAGGTACGGGACGTGAACATGGACTTCGCCTACGGCGAGTCGTTCACCGAGTCCAGCCCGGAGGCTTACGAGCGGCTGATCCTCGACGTGCTCATCGGTGACCCGCCGCTGTTCCCCCGGCAGCGGGAAGTGGAACTGTCCTGGAAGATCCTCGACCCGATCGAGGACTTCTGGGCCACCCACGCCAAGCCCGAGCAGTACCCGGCCGGAACGCCCGGCCCGGCGAGCGCGGACGCGCTGATCGCCCGCGACGGCCGGACCTGGCGCCGGCTCTAGGCGGGGAGTGGGAGAGGCGCGATGATGATCGACCTGACCGATACCACCACCCACGCGATCCGGGATGCGCTGACCCGGGCCAGGGACCAGATGGGTGGCCCGACCTCCGGCATGGTGCTCAACCTGATCATCATGACCGACGAGTCAGCCCAGTACGACGCGGTGCGCGCGGCGAGCCAGGCGGGCCGGGAGCATCCGTGCCGGGTGCTCGGGGTGATCGCCAGGGACCTCGGCGCCGACTCCCGGCTGGACGCCGAGATCAGGACCGGCGAGGGCGCCCCGGGACAGACCGTGCTGCTGCGGATGTACGGGCCGATGGGCCTGCACGCGGACTCGGTGGTCACCCCGCTGCTGGTGCCCGATACCCCCGTCGTCACCTGGTGGCCCCGCAGCGGCCCCAGCACCCCGTCCGGCGACCCGCTGGGCATGCTCGCGCAGCGCCGGGTCACCGACGCGGCGTCGGCCCCCGACCCGGCCAAGGCGCTCGACGCCCTCGCGGCCGGGTACCGGCCCGGCGACACCGACCTGGCCTGGACCCGGGCCACGCCCTGGCGCTCCCTGCTGGCCGCGGTCCTGGACCAGCCGCACGGCGAGATCCTCGGCGGCTCGGTCGCCGCCGAGCCACGGAATCCGAGCGCGGACCTGGTCGCGGCCTGGCTCTGCAGCCGGCTCGGCCCGGTGTTCGCCCGTGACGAGTCCTCCGGGCCCGGGATCACCGAGGTGCGGTTCGCCACCCCCGACGGCGACATCGCGATCACCAGGCCGGACGGCCGGACCGCCACGCTGAGCCGGCCCGGCCAGCCCGAGCGCCGGGTCGCGCTGCACCGCCGGGACACCGCCGAGCTGATGGCCGAGGAGCTGCGCAGGCTCAACCCCGATGAGGTGTACGGCGAGACGCTGGCCCGTTTCGCCGCCGTCATGGGGCGGTAGCGCCATCACCGCCCCCCAGGTCCTCATTCACCGCGACGCCGAGCTGCTGGCCAAGGCCGTCGCCGCCCGGCTGGTGACCCGGCTGGTCGACGTCAGCGCCGCGCGCGGTCACGCGTCGCTCGTGCTGAGCGGCGGCCGCATCGGCACCCAGGTGCTCGCCGAGCTGGCCGCGGCCCCGGCCCGGGACGCGGTCGACTGGCGGCACCTGGACATCTGGTGGGGCGATGAACGGTTCCTGCCGGCCGGGGATCGCGAGCGCTACGAGACCGCGGCCCGGACCGCTCTCCTCGACCACGTCGACGCGGCGCCGGAGAGAGTGCACCCGATGCCCGGACCCGACGGGCCGGACGGGCCCGACCCGGAGGCGGCGGCCGCCCGCTACGCGAGCTGGCTGCTGGCCGCCTCCCAGCCCGAGGACCACAGCCAGGTTCCGTCCTTTGACGTCCTGCTGCTCGGCATCGGGCCGGAGGCACAGGTCGCCTCGCTGTTCCCCGGCATGCCGGCCATGTATGAGGAACGCACCGTCGTGGCGGTACACGGGGCGCCCGAGCCGCCCGCGACGCGGCTGACCCTGACGCTCCCGGCGATCACGGCGGCCCGCGAGGTCTGGATCATCGCCTCCGGCGCGGACAAGGCGGGTGCCATCCGCCTGGCGCTGTCCGCGGCCGGGCCGGTGCAGGTGCCCGCGGCCGGGGCCAGGGGCAGGCAGCAGACGCTTTTCCTGCTGGACCGGGCCGCGGCGGAACGGGTGCCCGCGCAGCTCGGACGCCTTGCCTCGCCCTAAGGCGGATTCCCCATGAATCACCTGGTGGTGTGCGGAGACGATGCGCTCGCCTCGCGCGTGGTCGAGGAGCTGACCGTCAGCTACGGCGAACAGGTCACCGTGATCCTGCCCTCGGCGCAGCGCGATCACGGGCCGGCCATGGCCCGGATGCCCGGCGTCCGGCTCATCGAGCGCGCCGAACTGGACCACCAGGCCTTCCTCGCGGCCGACCTGCCCTCGGCCCGGGCCCTCGCCTTGCTGCGCCAGGACGACCTGGGCAACTTCCACGCCGCGCTGCGGGCACAGGAAATCAACTCCGGCCTGCGGCTCGTGGTCGCGATCTTCAACACCAGCCTGGGCGAGCGGATCCAGACCTTCTTCACCGACTGCGCGGTGCTGTCGGAGTCCTCGATGGCCGCCCCCTCGTTCGTCGCCGCCGCGCTGGGCGAGCCGACGCCCAGCCACGTCCGCCTGGCCGGGCGCACGCTCTACGTGGCCCGGCGTGAAGATACCGACCCCGAGCACGTGATCTGCGGGGTGGCCCCGGGCGCGGCGGAGGCCGGCGGGGGCTCGCCGCGGCTGACCGCGGCGCAGGACGCCAGCGCCGACCTCGTGCTGGCGGTGGCCGACGGCACCCCGCGCAATCCCCTGACCAGGCAGCGCCGCAACCCGCTGCGCTCGGCGGCTCGATTGCTCCGCATGGTGTTCTGGCACCGGCTCGGCGTCGCGTTCGCCTCCCTGATAGCGATTCTCGGCGTCGGCTTCGCGCTGCTGGCCGCGGCCGTGCGCTACCCCTTCGGTACCGCCCTCTACCTGACCTTCCTCGACGCGGCCGGGGCCGCGACGACCAACCCCAGGCTGAGCTCACCGGAGAAGATCGCACAGTTCCTGCTCACGTTCGACGGGATGGCCTTCCTCCCCCTGGTCACCGCGGCGGTGGTCGGCGCCAGGCTTACCGGCTCGGTGCGCGGCCGGGAGCGGCCGGTCAGCAATCACGTCATCGTGGCCGGCCTCGGCAACGTCGGCACCCGGGTCCTGGGCCAGCTGCACGACCTGGGAATCGACGT
>JASHUI010000672.1:0-6926 GCA_030040095.1 Streptosporangiaceae bacterium
AGAGACCGGCGAGCATCGCGATCGCCTTTCTCACCGACATGCCGTCCAGCACCTGTTCCTCGACCGTCTGGCCGTCGGCGAGGCTCTCGAGCCCGTCCGCGACCGGGTTGACCCGCCGCCGGGTGCTGGCCCGTGCCGCGTCGATGGCCCGGTTCCGCCCGACCGTGAACAGCCAGCGCCGGAAGCCGTCGTCATCGCCCTCGAACCGGTGCAGGTCACGGACCACCTGCAGCCAGGTCTCGCTGGCGATGTCGTCGGGATCGTCGCAGCCGAGGACGCGAAGGTAGCGCAGCAGGCGCGGCTGCAGGCCGCGCCACAGCTCAAGGAAAGCGGCCTCGTCGCCAGACCTGGCGCGCTCCAGCACCCCGCCCAAGTCACCAGCCTTTGTCGCCATCGCGCCAGCAAGAGTCCCACACCGGCGGGCCGGGCGCGGCCACACCCGAATTTTCCCAGCATCTCGTGGGCGATTCCCCAGGATCGGATTCGCCCGACCGCCGGTGTGAGACCCATTCCTGTTAGCCGTTGACGGTGATGACCCGGCTGTGGCTGGAGTGGAAGTTCGGGGTGCCCGGGAACACCAGCTGGTAGTTCGTGGTCGTCGTCGGGCCGACCACGAACGCCACGCCGCCGCCCCGGCCGGTCCGCTCGTGGCCCACGACGGTGAGCGTGTGCCCGGCCACCCGGTCCAGGAACACGAGCTTGCCGCGCAGCGGGAAGTGCAGCGAGGTCAGACGTCCCACGATCAGCGTCAGGTGCTCGTGGTGCTCGACCAGCCGCCTGTCCCCGATGGACAGGTGGGTGGGCAGCCGCTTCGCGTGCACCGTCGAGGCATCCGCGGCGCCGGCGACGGCCATCGCGCCGGTGGCGGCGATAGCGGCGGCGGCGGCAACGGACGCGGCGCGCCGCGCCAACAGGGATGAACGCATGGCTCTCCTTCGAGGAATCGGCCCCGGCGGGGGGCCGGGGCAGGTCGTAACATCCGAAAGAGCGATGCCGCCTCGCGATCCGTTACTCGGTGGCCCGCGGCAGCCAGGGGCGGGTATACGTAGCCGCATGCCAGCCGACTTGCCGATCTGCCTAACCTGCGGGGTCCAGTACCCGGCCCCGCGCGAGAACTGCCCGATCTGCGAGGACCAGCGCCAGTACGTTGGCTGGGACGGGCAGCAATGGACCACGCTGGCCGCGCTGCGCGACGCGGGCCACCGGGGCATTATCCAGGAGGAGGGCCCGGGCGTGGTCGGGATCGGCGCGCAGGAGCCGACCGCGATCGGCCAGCGCGCCCTGCTGGTCCGGTCCCCGGCGGGCAACGTGCTCTGGGACATGATCAGTTACATCGACGACGACCTGGTGGCCGGGGTACGGGCGCTCGGCGGGGTCAGCGCGATAGCGATCAGCCACCCGCACTTCTACGGCTGCATGATCGAGTGGGCGCACGCGTTCGGCGCTCCGGTCTACATCCACGCCAAGGACCGCGGCTGGGTCGCGCGCCCCGACGACTCGGTCGTCTTCTGGGAGGGCGACACCCGCGAGATCGGCGAGGGCCTGACCCTGGTCAACGCGGGCGTGCACTTCGACGGCGGCCAGGTGCTGCACTGGGCGGCCGACCCGGAAGGCGCCGGCGCGTTGCTCTCCGGCGATATCTTCACCGTGGTGCCGGACCGCCGCTGGGTCAGCTTCATGTACAGCTACCCCAACCTCATCCCGGAGCGGCCGCGCACCATCCGCCGCGCCCTGGCCCTGATGGAGCCGTTCCGCTTCGATCGCGTCTACGGCGGGTGGTGGCGGCGCAACGTGTCCGCCGACGGCGCGGCGTGCGTGCGCCGCTCCGCGGAAAGGTACTTCGGCTTCGCCCTCGACGACGACCCGATGTAACGCGCCGTCTCGCCCGCCCCGGGCCCGCCGCGCCGCGGTGGTCGCGCGGCTGCGGCTGCCGCCGGATCAGCCCAGCGGCACCTCGACCGCGACGTTCGGGTTCGGGTAGTAGTTCGCCACGTTGTCGGCGCCGTACTTGGCGCGGAAAGCCTCCACGACCTCGCCCGCCCTCGACGGGTCGGTGATCGGAATCGCTGCCCCGGTGTGCTCGGCGCCGTCGGCCGCGATGCGCACCGTCGGGCTCGCGAGCACGTTCTTGTACCACTGGCTGTCCGATCCGGTCACCGGGAGCAGGTAGAGCTTGTCGGCGTCACGGACGAACCACACCGGACGGCTGGTCTCCCGGCCGGTCTTCCGGCCGGTCACGGTCAGATCTATCTCGCTGGTTGCGTCGAGCGCTTGCGTGAAGTCAGCCGAGGCCATGAGCCCCTCCCGTCATTCGCCTGCCGGACCGTCAGGTGCCGGATGCCGGGCCGCCAACCGGGCCTGACGCGCTGCTTGCGAACAGTCTGCCAGGCGCGTCACGGCCGGGCCGGCACCGCCCCGGGTCCCGGAATCGACGCCCCCTCAAGGGGCGCGTACCATTCGTGACCGCGATCGCCGCCATTCCCCTCTCCTCGTGAAATGGCCGTCGCCCCCGTCCGCCGGGGCCATTCACCACCGCGAGGGTGCCAGACTAGGGATCAAGGGCAGGACGCGCCCGGCCCGGGCCCAGGACGCGCCCGGGCCGATGAAAGAGGCTGACATGAGTGAGCTGGCCACCGTACCTCCTGGCGTCGACCCCACCAGGCCCAGCCCGGCCCGGCTGTATGACTACTTCCTGGGCGGCACGAACTACTTTCCCGTCGACCGGCAGGCCGCCGAGTACCTGAGGGCCAACATCCCCGACGTCGTCGACGCGCTGCTGGCCAACCGGGGCTTTCACGGCCGCGCGGCGGTCTGGATGGCCCGGCAGGGGATCCGGCAGTTCATCGACATCGGGTCGGGGCTGCCGACGCAGAACAACACCCACGAGTCGGTCCACAGGGTCGCCCCGCAGGCCCGGGTGGTGTACGTGGACAACGACCCGATGGTGGCCGCGCAGGCGGACGCGCTGCTCGCGGCCGACGGGACGACCACGGTGATCATGGCTGACCTGCGGGATCCCGACGCCCTGCTGAGCCATCCGGACCTGCTGCGGCTGATCGACTTCGCCGAACCTGCCGGGGTGCTGATGACCGACGTCATCCACTTCATCGCCGACGAGGACGACCCGTGGAGCCTGGTGGCCCGGTACATGGCCGCGGTCGCGCCCGGCAGCTACCTGGCGCTCTCCCACGGGACCGACGAGAACTTGCCGCCGCGCCAGTCGCAGGCCACCGCCGAGACCATGGCGAGGGCCACCGCGAATGTCCATCCGCGTACGAGGGCCGAGGTGGAGAAGTTCTTCGACGGTCTGGACCTGGTGGCGCCCTACGAGAACGCCGAGCCCGCCGTCACCTACGCGGGCCTGTGGGGAGCCGAGGACCTCGAGGCCGCCGACACCGACGGGTCGCGCGCCTTCTACTGCGGCGTCGCCTGCCGCGGCAGCCAGGTTGGAAGCGCCCAGAGAAGGGGATAACCCGCTACAGCAGGGCAGCAATGCCGTAAGCGGGATGTACTGGGCAGGACCTGGTGACCGGAGTAGGCAGATGACGCCGGCCCCGTCGCTGGGTACCGTGCTGGCCCGGATCGGCGAGACGCAGCCGCCGTTGCCGGGCTCGACGGCCGTGCTGATCGGCCTGGCCGCGCTCGCCGCGGTGGGCGTGCAGGAGGTCTGGCTGCTCGCGCGGCACATCAACACGATTGCGCACGAGGGGGCGCACGCCATCGCCGGCTCGGCCGTCGGCCAGCGGGTGACGCGCGTGACGCTGCGGCCGAACGCCACCGGCGCCACGGTGACGAGCGGGGGCCGGGCCGCGGGCAGCGTCGCCGTCGGCGTGGTCGGCTACCTGGGCCCGTCCGTGTTCGGCCTCGGCGCCGCGAAGCTCATCCAGGTCGGTCACAGCGCCGCGGTGCTGTGGCTGACCCTGCTCCTGCTCGTGCTGCTGCTGGCGGTGCTGCGCCAGGCCTTCAGCTTCGTGCCGGTTCTGGTCATCGGCGGGCTGGTCTACCTCATCGCCCGCTACGGCTCGGTCGAGGCCAGCTCGGTCATGGCGTACGCCGTGGCCTGGTTCCTGCTGCTGTCCGGGGTCCGCGTGGTGTTCGATCACGGTCTCGGCGCGTCCGACGCGGGCAACCTGGCCAAGCTCACCCACATCTGGCCGGGGTTCTGGGTCGTGGTCTGGCTGGGCGGATCGATCGCCGGGCTCACCATCGGCGGCGCGTTGCTCGTCTGAGCCGCCCGGCGGCCGGGACGAGATCAGGCGGCGGGCCCGGCGACGAAGCGCTGCCGCAGCTCGCCGATGCCCTCGACGTAGCTGACCAGCTCGTCGCCGGGGGCCAGCCAGCGCTGCGGGTTGCGGCCCATGCCGACACCGGCCGGCGTGCCGGTGAAGATGACGTCGCCGGGCAGCAGCCTCGCGACCGCCGACAGCTCGGCCACGAGCTGTGGCACCGAGATGATCATGTGGCTGGTGCGGGACTTCTGCATCTGCTCGCCGTTGATCGCGCAGCTGAGTTCCAGGTCGTCGGGGTCGGCCAGGTCGTCGGGCGTGACCAGCCACGGCCCGGTGGGCCCGAACCCCGGGAACGACTTGCCGATGCTGAACTGCGGCGGCTGGCTGGCCATCTGGGTGATCCGCTCGGAAAGATCCTGTCCGACGCACAGCCCGGCCACGTGGCTCCAGCCGTCGGCCTCGTCGGCCCGCCATGCCTCGCGACCGATCACCGCGACAAGCTCGACTTCCCAGTCGGTGTGACCGCCCGGCGGCAGCGCCACCTCGGTCCGGGGACCGGTGATGCAGCTGGGGAACTTGGTGAACACGCTCGGGTACTCGGGCACGCCGAAGCCGGATTCGTCGGCGTGGTCACGGTAGTTGAGGCCGATGCCGAACGACTGCCGCGGCCGCGGAGCCGGCGCGCCGAGCAGTGCCTGGTCGTAGGGTTGCGCGGCCGCGTCGTCCGCCGACCTGGCCCAGGCCGTGAAGTCGTCCCACCGCTCGTAGACGGCCTGCGGGTCGCAGCCGAACCGGCCGTGGCTGGCTCGTTCCACGTCGATGGCGCCCGCGCCGGTCAGGATGACCAGCCGGCCCTCGATGTTGCCGATTCGCACAAGACCTCCCGGTGATCGTCTGGCGGGACGGTCCAAGTCTCCGCCGGCGCCGCTCGGGCGGACAAGGCGGGGCGCGCGCCCGGGCCCGCCCGGCGGTGTGAATGTGGCGCTTGTGTACTCAGAAGTGACCAGAACGCGCATTCATCGGTCGCCGGAGCCTGTACGGCGGGGCAGGGGCCCGGAGCGGGTGCGGCGGGGCAGGGGCCCGGAGCGTGTGCGGCGGGGCAAGGGGCCCGGAGCGTGTGCGGCCGAGCAGGGCGGACCCGGGGCCATGTCTGTGCACGTCATGGCCTGTGCGGGACGTACTGTGTAGGCGTGGTGACAGCGGCCGGCCGCCACGGCCCGTGAGCGTCGTCCGGCGACAGGCACGACGCCGGTGGCTCGTGGTGGCCTGCGGCGTCGCCCTGCTGTGCGCGCTCCCGGTCATCGTCGCCGCGCTGCCGGTGCCGGGCTCGTCGCTGACCGCGGCCGCGCTCCGGGCGCGCATTCTGGCCTCGGCGGACGTGCCGTACCAGGGCTACGCCGAGAGCTCGGTCGACCTCGGCCTGCCGGACCTGCCCGACCTCGGGGACGTCAGCACGCTGCTGGACGGGGTCACCGACCAGGAGGCCTGGTACCGGTCGCCCGGCGAGTGGCGCGCGGACGTCATCACCACGGCCGGCGAGACCGACACCTACCAGTCCGGCGGTGCTACCTACGTGTGGGATTACGGCACCAGCCTGCTGACCCAGATCATCGGCGCGCAGCCGGTCCGGCTGCCCCGGGCGGCCGACCTGCTGCCGCCCGCGCTGGCCCGTCAGCTGCTCGGCTTCGCCTCGCCCGCCGACCGCGTCACCAGGCTGCCGTCCCAGCGGGTGGCCGGGGTAGCCGCGGCGGGCCTGCGGCTGGTGCCGGCCGACCCGCAGACCACGGTGGGCGCGATCGACATCTGGGCGAACCCGGCCGACGGGCTGCCGGTCGAGGTCACGGTCACCAGCCGGGGAGCCACCCGGCCCGCGCTGGTGACCCGGTTCCTTGACCTGAGCCAGAGCCGCCCGCCGCTGGCCACCGTGACCCCGGACCCGGCGCCCGGCGTCGGGTTCACGACCACCGCGCTGCCCGACATCACCCGGATCCTCAACGGCTTCGCGCCGCCGCTGCCCGGGCGGCTCGCCGGGATGGGCCGCGTCGCGGCCCCGGGCGGGCTCACCGACATAGCCGCGTACGGGACCGGGTTCTCCAGGATCGCGGTGCTGCCGCTGCCGCGCGGCGTGGGGCAGAGCGCGCTGAACGCCGCCGACGGCGCGGGCGCGGGCGGGATCAGCCTGACCGGCGGGACCGGGGCGCTGATCCAGACGCCGCTGCTGACCGTGCTGCTCGCGCAGTCGGCGCCGGGCGGGCCCGTGTACCTGCTGGCCGGGGCGGTGACGCCGGCCCTGCTGGTGCGCGCGGGGTCGGACCTGCTGAACGCGACCGGCCCGGGAGCGCCATGATCGTCACGCGGGCGCTGACCAAGCGCTACGGGCGGGTGCTCGCCGTCGACCGGGTCGACCTGGACGTGCGCGAGGGGGACCGGTACGGCTTCCTCGGCCCGAACGGCTCCGGAAAGACCACGGTCGTGCGGATGCTGCTCGGCCTGGTCTACGCGACCAGCGGCGAGATCGAGGTCATGGGCAGGCCGGTGCCGTCGCGGGTGACCGAGGTGCTGCCGCAGGTCGGCGCGCTGGTCGAGGGACCGTCGGGCTACGGGCATCTGTCCGGCCGGGCCAACCTCGCGCTCATCGACGCCGCGGGCCGGGCCGGCCCGCGGCGCACCCGGCGGCGGCGGATCGCCGAGGCGCTC
>JASHUI010000673.1:0-6609 GCA_030040095.1 Streptosporangiaceae bacterium
CTGGCTCGGCCTGACCGACACCCCCGGCGACATCACCGGCACCGGCGCCGCCGGACCCGCCGACGCCGCCACCTGCCGCCACCTCGCCGACGCCCTGGCCCGCGACCCCGCCACCCGCTGGTGCCTCACCCTCACCAGCCCCGACGGCCGCCCCATCGCCCACGGCTGCGCCCGCGCCGGACCCGGACCCCCCGGCAGTGACACCGGCACCGGCCCCGGCCAGCGCGCCTGGCTGGCCGCCATCACCATCACCCCGCTCGCCACCACCACCTGCGACCACCGCGACGAGTCCGAGGGCTACCAGCCCAGCCGACTGCTCCGCCACCGGGTCAAGACCCGCAGCCCCCGGTGCGGCTTCCCCGGCTGCCGACGGCCCGCCCGCCGCTGCGACGACGACCACACCATCCCGTTCCACCAGGGCGGCCGCACCTGCGAATGCAACCTGCACCCGCTCTGCCGCTTATGCCGACGTCGGCATAAGCGGCATTATGCCGACCTTCGGATTATGCCGATCTGGGGGCGGGAGCCGCTGGTGGTGGCCTTGCGGGTGGCGGAAAGGTCGGCATAATCCGGTCCTGTTGATCGACACTCGCCTCTCCGGGATCTGGAGATCTGGAGAGGGAGGCGATCATGGGTCATCCATCGCGTGTGCGGGTGACAGGCCCGCTCGCCGGGTATGCGGATGGGTTCGCGGCTCGGCTGGCGGATCTTGGTTTTACGCCGTTGTCGGCGGCGAACCAGCTTCGGGTGATGGCCCGGCTGAGCCGCTGGCTGACGGCCAGGCAGCTGGGGCTGGCGGAGCTGACGGCGGCGCAGGCGCGGGAATTCCTGGCTGACTGCCGTGCCCGTGGCTATACCTGCTGGCTTTCGGAGCGGGGCCTGGCGCCGCTGCTGGGATATTTACGCGGTGCCGGCGTGGTGCCCCCCGCGGGCGGGCGGCCGCCGGCCACGGCGGTGGAGTTGCTGCTGGACTGTTACCGGGCCTGGCTGGCCGGCGAGCGGGGTCTTGCGGCCAGCACGATCGGCTGCTACCTGGCAGAAGCGCGGCTGTTTCTGGGACGGGTCGCGGGCAGTGACCTGGCCGGCCTGGCGGGGCTGACCGCCGGGCCGGTCAGTGATTACGTGGCAGCCGGGTGCCGTCACCGCAGCATCGGGTCGGCGAAGATCCTGGTCACGGCGCTGCGCTCGCTGCTGCGGTTCTTGTTCGCAGACGGCGTGCTGACAGCGGACCTGACGGCGGCGGTGCCGGCGGTGGCTGGCTGGCGCAATGCCGGGCTGCCCAGGGCACTGCCGGCCGGGCAGGTCGCGGCCCTGCTGGGCTCCTGCGACCGGGAAACCACGGTCGGCCTGCGGGACTTCGCGGTGCTCACGCTGCTGGCGCGGCTGGGCCTGCGGGCATGTGAGGTGGCCGCGCTGGAACTGGATGACATCGTCTGGCGAGCCGGGGAGGTCGTCATCCGCGGCAAGGGCGGCCGGAGCGAGAGGATGCCGCTGCCGGCCGACGTGGGGGAAGCGCTGGCAGGCTACCTGGAAGGCGGACGGCCGGGCGGGACCAGGTCACGGACGGTGTTCTTGCGGGCCCGTGCGCCGGCCGGGCCGCTGTCGGCTGATGCGGTGAAGGCGATCGTCCGCAGCCGGTTCTGCCGGGCCGGGCTGCCGGCGGCAGGCGCGCACCGGCTGCGGCATACCGCGGCCACCCGGATGCTGCAGGCCGGGTCGTCGCTTGCTGAAGTCAGCCAGGTGCTGCGGCATCGCAGCCCGGCGACGACGGCGATCTACGCCAAAGCCGACCACGCCGCGCTGCGGGCGCTGGCGCTGCCCTGGCCGGAGGGCCGGCCATGACCGGGCTGCGCGACGCGGCGGAGGACTACCTGGCGCTGCGCCGCAGCCTGGGGTTCAAGCTAGAACGGCCCGGCCGGCTGCTGGCCGACTTCATCAGCTACCTGGAGGCCTGCGGCGCCACGACGGTCACCACCGAGCTGGCCCTGGCCTGGGCAACCAGGCCAGCCGGTACCGATCCGGCATGGTGGCGGACGCGCCTGGCCGCGATCCGCCCGTTCGCGCGGTATCTCGCCGCGTTTACCCCGGAAACTGAGGTGCTGCCGGCCGGGCTGCTGCCGGGCCCGGTGTCCCGCCGGGCAGTGCCGTACCTGTACCCGGCGGCCGAGATCACCGCGCTGATGACCGCCGCGGCCACGATCCGCGCCCCATTGCGGGCAGCTACCTACCGCACGCTGATCGGGCTGCTGGCGGTCACCGGAATGCGGGCAGGCGAGGCAATCCGGCTCGACCGGTCAGACGCTGACCTGCAAGCCGGCTTGGTGACGATCCGGGAGTCGAAGTTCGGCAAGTCCCGTCAGCTGCCGCTGCACGCCACCAGCGCGGCGGCGCTGGCCCGCTACGCAGCGCTGCGTGATACCTGGCATCCGCGCCCGGCCAGCCCCGCGTTCTTCGTGTCGCTGACCGGGACCCGGCTGATCTACAAGAACGCCCACCACACCTTCCACCGTCTCACCCGGGCCGCAGGCCTGACCCCGCGCGCGCCCCGGTGCCGGCCCCGCATCCACGACCTGCGGCATTCCTTCGCGGTCGCCATCTTGCTCAGCTGGTACCAGGACGGCGGCGACGTCGCAGCCCGGCTGCCGCTGCTGTCGGCCTGGCTTGGCCACGCCGACCCCGCCAGCACCTACTGGTACCTGACCGGCACGCCCGAACTGCTCGCCCTTGCCGGGCAGCGCCTCGAAGACCACCTGCGGGAGCGGCCATGACCGCGCTCGCCCCGACCCTGCAGTCATTCTTCACCAGCCGGCTGATCCGCCAGCGCCAAGCCAGCCCCAGCACGATCGCCGCCTACCGCGACACCTGGCGGCTGCTGCTTGGCTACTGCTCGGCCCGAACCGGCAAGCAGCCCGCCGACCTGCAGATCACCGACCTGGACGCGCCGCTGATCGCCGCGTTCCTCGACCACCTCGAACAAGACCGGGGGAACAGCGCCCGGACCCGCAACGCCCGGCTGGCCGCCATCCACTCGCTGTTCGGCTACGCGGCCCTGCAGCACCCCGAGCACGCCGGGCTGATCGCCCGGGTACTAGCGATCCCGCCCAGACGATTCGACAAGGCCCTGGTCACCTGGCTCGCTGAGGACGAACTAGACGCGCTGCTCGCCGCGCCGGACAAGACAACCTGGGCCGGCCGGCGCGACCACGCCATGATCCTGCTCGCCGCCCAGACCGGACTGCGGATCTCCGAACTGACCGGACTGACCCGCAGCGACATCCACCTCGGCGCCGGACCCCACGTCTCCTGCTACGGCAAGGGACGCAAACAACGGATCACCCCCCTCACCAAAACCACCGTCACCGTGCTGCGCGCCTGGCTCGCCGAACGCCCCGCCCAGCCCGGCCAGCCCCTGTTCCCCAACCGCACAGGCGGCCGGCTCAGCCGCGACGCCATCGAGCGGCGGCTCGCCAGCCACCTCGCCACAGCCACCGAGCACTGCCCATCGCTCAAAACCAAGAACGTCACCGCGCACACCCTGCGCCACACAGCCGCCATGCGGCTGCTGCACGCCGGCGTCGACACCTCGGTGATCGCGCTATGGCTGGGCTGCGCCGCGAGGCGCAGCGTTGTATCGCCCGCGCAGCGGGCAGAGATGAGAGGAGAAATCTCTGGGTCTGATGGCTTACCTGAATCTGAAAAGTGCAGGGAACAACAGCATGCCAGGAAACCGGCAGCTCATGCCCAGGCGTATGGGGTGGCGTGCCGGGGGACCCGCGTGACATGGCGAAAGCTGGATTGCCTGAACCCCAATCTCCAGAAGGTGCAAATGAGCCGCCCGCCGGAAAGACGCCTGAAACCGGTGCCAGTCCCTGCGGCAGGATGTCCTAGCGCCTGCTGCAGTCCTCTGGGAGCTGGAGCGATGCCCCGTCAGGGCATTCAAGGAGATGAGTGGGGCGCCTAAATCACGCTCGGACGTACGACGCTGAACGAACGCGGGATCGCCTACGGGACGCGAGTCCTATGGCGACAGAGTGCCCGTAGTAGTCGCAGGAGTAATGACCTGCCGCGGGGGCCCGGGAAAGCCGGGCCGCAAGGCGAAGGGGCACAGGCGACGGGTGGTTAAGGAACTGTGAGGTATGCGTAATGCAGGACGCCGGAACGGTACTTGCTGTCCTCCGCGAGCGAGGCAGGAGAGGCCTGCCGTGTGACGAGCTTTACCGGCAGATGTTCAACAGGCAGTTGTACCTGCTGGCCTACGGGCGGATCTACGCCAACGACGGCGCGATGACGCCGGGGGCCAGCGCGGAGACCGCGGACGGCATGTCGATCGCGAAGATCGATGCGATCGTCGAGGCGATGCGCGGTGAGCGATACCGCTTCGCCCCGGCCCGCCGGGTGCTGATCCCGAAGAAGAACGGGAAAATGCGCCCGCTGGGCCTGCCGTCATGGTCGGACAAGCTGGTCGGCGAAGTGGTGCGCCTGCTCCTTGAGGCGTATTACGAGCCGCAGTTTTCTGACCGGTCGCACGGGTTCCGGAAAAGGCGCGGGTGCCATACCGCGCTGCAGGAAATCCAGCGCACCTGGACCGGGACGACGTGGTTCATCGAGGCAGACATCTCCGACTGCTTCGGGTCTTTAGACCATGATGTCATGGTCAGGATCCTGGCGGAGAAGATCCGCGATAACCGGTTTCTGCGGATGATCGGCAATATGCTGAAGGCCGGGTACCTGGAGGAATGGCAATACCATCCGACGCTGAGCGGCTGTCCGCAAGGAGGCGTCGTGTCACCAATCCTGTCGAACATTTACCTGGATAAGCTGGATAAGTTCGTCGAGAATTCTCTCATCCCTCAGTACACCAAAGGGCGCCTCCGGAGGGTTAACCCGCAGTACCGGAGGCTGAACGATCAGCGGCAGCGCGCCCGCAAGCGCGGCGACCGGGCCTGTGCCCGCAAGCTGCTCAGGCAGATGCGCGCGGTCCCCTGCGGTGACCCGATGGACCCTGGATACCGTCGGCTTCGATACTGCCGCTACGCCGACGACGAACTCCTGGGGTTCTCCGGACCGAAGGCCGAAGCCGAGCAGATCAAGGACCAGCTAGCGGCGTTCTTGCGCGATGAGCTCGCGCTGGAGCTGTCGTCGGCCAAGACCCTGATCACCCACGCCCGCAACGACGCGGCGCGGTTCCTCGGCTACGAGATCACCGTCCGGCACGACGACAGCAAGATCACCAGAGGGCAGCGCGCGCGCAGCGGGCGGCGCATGCTCAACGGGACGATCGCGCTGCGGGTGCCGCTGGAGGTGGTCAAGGCCAAGTGCGCCCTCTACCGCAGACGGGGCGAGCCCTGGCTGCGGCCCGCGCTAGTCAACCTGAGCGATTACGACATCGTCCGGGTCTACGGCGCGGAATACCGCGGCGTGGTCAACTACTACCTTCTGGCCGGCGATGCCTGGCGGCTGCATGCGCTGCGCTGGAACGCCGAGACGTCGATGCTCAAGACCCTGGCAGCCAAGCACCAGTCCTCGGTGACCAAGATGGCGGCCCGGTACAAGGCCAAGATCGAGACACCGCACGGGCTGCGGACCTGCTTTGAGGCCAGGGTCGCGCGCGACGGCAAGAAGGATCTGGTAGCCCGGTTCGGCGGGATACCGCTACGGCGGAACAAGACGGTGGTCATCGCCGACCCCGTCCCGGTCCTCGCGCCCATGCCCCGCAAGGAACTGCTGTTCCGGCTCCGCGCGGCCAGGTGCGAGCTGTGCGGGCGACGCGGCACGGTGGCAGTTGTCCATCAGGTCGCCAAGCTCGCCCGGCTCGGGACGCCAGGACCCGGCCAGCCCGCGTGGGCGGCCATCATGGCCAGGATGCGACGCAAGACCCTCGTGGTCTGCCAGCCCTGCCACCAGGCCATCCACGCAACCCCAGTCACGCACGCGGCGTAATCGCCGGAGAGCCCAGTGCGCTAAAAGGCGCCCGCTGGGTTCGGAGGGAGGCTGCGCGGAAAAGGCCGGAGTTGACACTCGGTGAACTCCGGACCTCGCCGCGCAGCCCACCCTGTCCACGAGCAGGCCGACACCACCCAGATCTACCTGCACGCCGACCTCGCGCTGAAAGAAAAAGCGCTCGCCAGGACCACACCCCCGCACACCAGACCAGGCCGCTACAAACCCCCAGACCAACTCCTGGCCTTCCTCGAAGCCCTCTGATTATGCCGACCTCTCCGCCACCCGCAAGGCCACCACCAGCGGCTCCCGCCCCCAGATCGGCATAATCCGAAGGTCGGCATAATGCCGCCGGCACCACCAGACCAAGCAAGCCCCCGGCTGGCACCTGGCCCAGCCCCGGCCAGGCGTCCTGGTCTGGACCACACCCAGCGGCCGCCAGTACCCCGTCACCGCCGAGCCGTACCCGGTATGACGAGAGGACGACGCTCGCTTAGTCGCCGACGGCGCGGGTCTCCGCGTCGGCGTACTGATCGTAGAGTTGGTCGCCGGCCGCGGCGGCCAGCGCGGAGATGTCGATGACCTCGGCGTTCGCCTGCGGCGTCGGAACGGCCTGAGCCTGGCGGGCCCGCTCGCGCAGGGCTCGGGCCCGGGCGGCGCGGACGGAGC